>JBFHPI010000146.1:0-7382 GCA_041592855.1 Pseudomonas sp. | reverse complement strand
GGCAACGCAGTATCAGGGCCTCAGGTGCCGAAATTGACTAACTGAATTAACCAAACAGGCCACTAGACCAGATGCGGCGTACTACGCGCGACCAGCGCCTCGACAGCCAAGCCACGCGGCAAGGTGCCATAGACCCGCCCACCCTCACCCAGACGGCTGGCGATAAAGGCATCGGAAACAGTGGCGTTACCCGCCTCCAGCAGCAGCTTGGCCTGCAGGGCCAGGGCCACATCTTCGGTGAGCTGGCGGGCGCGGTACTGGATATCGGCGGTGTCGCGGAAATTCGCCTGCAGTTTGCCGATATGGGCCTTCAGCCGCGCATCGCCATGGCCGTCACCCAGCTCATTGAACAGTGCATCGAGTACACCGGGTTCCTTGGACAGGGCGCGCAGCACGTCCAGGCACTGCACGTTGCCCGAACCTTCCCAGATGGAGTTGACCGGCGCCTCGCGGTACAGGCGCGGCAGGATGGTCTCCTCGACATAGCCAGCGCCGCCCATGCATTCGGCCGCCTCGTTGATCATCGCGGGGGCCCGCTTGCAGATCCAGTACTTACCGATGGCAGTGACCAGGCGGGCGAACTTGTCTTCCTGCGGGTCTGTGGGATTGTCCAGGGCCTTGCCCATGCGCAGGGTCAGGGCCAGGGCTGTCTCACTTTCCAGGGCCAGGTCGGCCAGCACGTTCTGCATCAGCGGCTGCTCGTTGAGCACACGACCGCCCACCTGGCGATAGGCACAATGATGCGCAGCCTGGGTCAGGGCCTGGCGCATCAGGGCGCTGGAGCCGATCATGCAGTCGAAGCGGGTCAGCGCCACCATCTCGATAATGGTCGGCACGCCGCGGCCTTCCTCGCCCACCATCCAGGCCAGGGCACCGCGATACTCCACCTCGCTCGAGGCGTTGGCCCAGTTGCCCAGCTTGTTCTTCAGACGCTGGATATAAAACTCGTTGCGGCTGCCGTCCGGGCGGTGGCGCGGCAGCAGGAAGCAGGACAGCCCCTTGTCGGTATGGGCCAGGGTCAGAAAGGCGTCGCACATGGGCGCCGAGCAGAACCACTTGTGCCCCACCAGCTCATAGGCCTGCCCCGGGCCGCCGATACCCACCGGGTAGGCGCGGGTGGTGTTGGCGCGCACATCGGTGCCGCCCTGTTTTTCGGTCATGGCCATGCCGATGGTCACCCCGTTTTTCTGCTCCATGGGCAGGTTGCGCGGGTCGTACTGGGTGGCGAGGATCTTCGGCAGCCACTTCTCGGCCAGCTCAGGCTGCAACTTGAGCGCCGGCACACTGGCAAAGGTCATGGTCAACGGACAACCGCTACCGGCCTCGGCCTGACTGTGCAGGTAGCTCATGGCGGCGCGGGCCACCTGGGCACCGGCACGCGGCTGCGTCCAGGGCATGGAGGGAATGCCGTGCTCGATGGCGGCCGCCATCAGCTGATGATAGGCCGGGTGGAACTCCACCAGATCGATGCGGTGGCCATAGCGATCATGACTCTTGAACACCGGCTTGTTCTCGTTGGCAAGAAAGCCCGCCGCCATCAGCTCGTCACCGGCCAGGGCGCCATAGGCATCCAGTTTGTCTTCGGCCCAACCGCCAGCAAAGCGCCGGGTCCATTCCTGCAGGGGCAGGTCGAGGCGATACAGGTTGGCGCCGTCCAGCGGCGGCACCTGGTTGAACACTTCGTGGGTTTCAGCGTGCTGGCTGGCGTTCATGGCTGTGCCTCCTCGATGGGCAATGGGGCGCCGACGGCGCGTAGGCAGAAAGTGATCAGGCAGTGGCTGACCTGGGGCAGATCCAAAGCGGGCTGACCGGCCTCACGGGCGGCGCGGGCCTGGGGCGACAGGGGACCGACCAGGGCCTCGGCAATGGCGCCGACCAGGCAGGCGGCAGTCAGGTTGACCTGTCCGACCTGAAACTGGCCCAGGCGGTTGCCGGCTGCCAGCAACTCGGCGAACAGCTCGGCGTAGGCTTCGCGGTAACGCAGGCGGCGTTCGTCCACCTCCGGTTCCACCGGCTCGGCGATCAGGGCAAAAGCCAGCTGACGGCTGTGCCAGGCCCGCTCGGCAAAACGCTGCAAGCCCGATTGCAGGCGGCTCAGAGGATCGCCCGGGCCGCGCAGGATCGCGCCCAGGGCATCAACTTCGCGCTGGCTGGCCAGACTGAAGACCTCGGCGGCCAGCTCGCCCTTGCTGCGAAAATGCCGGTACAGGCTGCCAGTGGCGATGCCCACGTCCTCGCCCAGCGCCTGCATGGTCAGGGCGGCGAAACCACCAGCGGCAACGCGCTGCAGGGCACAGTCGAGAATACGCGCACGCAGGGCCTGGTCACGGTCGATGCGCAGAGCACTGGTGCGATAAGCCATAAGCTGAATCCTGATTCACTATTTGTTCAGTGAATCAGGATTCAGTTCTTGGAAAAAGCGGGGAAAGGGGCATTGAGCAAGGCATAAGCGCCAGAGCCTGACGCTTATAGCAAGGTCAACTCAGGCTTCGCGGCTCAGGACCCAGTGATGCAGCAGATGGCGCAACTCCTCGAACTTCACCGGCTTGGCCATATAGTCGCTCATGCCGGAGGCCAGGCAGCGCTCACGGTCGCCGCTGTGGCTGTTGGCGGTGACCGCCAGCACTGGCAGCTCGGCACAGCCTGGCAGGCCACGCAGGACTCGACAGGTCGCGAAGCCATCCATCATCGGCATCTGGCAATCCAGCAGCACCGCATCGACCCGACTTTCGCGCAGCAGGTCCAGGGCCTCGCTACCGTTATCGGCGGTGCACACCTGATAGCCCAGCTTAAGCAGCATGCCGCGCAGTACCAGCTGGTTGATGGGGTCATCCTCAACCACCAGGATCTTGCACTGTGGCGGTTGACGCAGCGCCGGGCTGATGGCGCGCCGCGTCGGCATTGGCGTCAGCGGCGCGTGTACCGGCAAGGCCAACGGCAGTTGCAGATGGAAGCGACTGCCCTGGCCCGGTTGCGACTCATGGCCCAGGCTGCCGCCGAGCAACTCCACCAGCTGCCGGCAGATCGCCAGCCCGATACCCAGGCCGCCGTACTGACGCGTCATGGAGCCATCGAGCTGATGAAATTGCTGATACAGACCGCCCGGCGCCGACAGGCTAAAGCCAACCCCACTGTCCAGCACCTCGAACAGCAGCGGCAAACCCGCTTCGGCCTGAGGCACTTGGCTGACCCGCAGGATCACGCCTCCCTGGGCGCTGAACTTGATGGCATTGTCGAGCAGACAGGCCAGCGCCCGACTGATCTTGTCGGCATCCCCCTCCAGCACATCAGGCAGGCTTTCATCCAGCACCAGGCTGAAGCTCAGGCCTTTTTCCTGAGCCCGCGGGGCGAACTGCACCTTCAACCCATCGAGCAAGCCTCGCAAGCTGAAGGGCTCGCGCAACGGATAGAGCTTGCCAGCCTGCAGTTCAGTCAGGGCGAGAATGTCATTGACCATGCGCATCATGTCCCGCGCCGAATTGGCCGCGGTTTTCTGATACTGGGCCAACTCGCCTTCCAGGGGCAGGGTTTCCATCAGTTCCAGGGAGCCGATCACCCCGTTCATCGGCGTGCGCAACTCATGGGTCACAGTGGCGAGGAACTCGTCCTTGAGGCGGTTGCTGTCGGCCAGTTCCTGGTTGAGGGCTTCCAGCTTGTCGCCAGCCTGCTGCAGGATGCGCGCGCGCTCCTCCTTCATCGCGTTGATGCGATCGGCCAGCGCCAGGGACAACAGCCCCACCTCCAGTGCCGAGCCGATCTGGCTGGCGTACATGGTGAGGAACATATTGGGCAGATAACCCAGCACCATCAGCGTGTTGATCGCCCCGCCGAGCAGGAAGGCGCTCCAGGCGATGATGAAATAGCGCGCCACGCGCATGCCGCGCAGCCAGGCCAGCATGCCGGCAGCAAAGATCGCCACGGTAAAGGTTAGCGCCAGGTAGGTGGCCAGGCGCAATGCCACGGCGTAGCTGCTGGCCAGTGCCTGGGTCATCACCAGCACGCCACACGCCATCAGCAACTGCAAGATACGGTCGACCCAGGGGCTGTGCTCGGCGGTATGCAGAAAGCTGCGGGCGAACTGGCAGCCGAACAGCGCCGCCGCGCCGATCATAAAAGGCGTCGCGGCATTGGCCCACCAGGGGCTGTTGGGCCAGAAATACTCGATGGCGGCGCCGTTGACCGACAGCTGATACAGACCAAAGGCAGCGATATACAGGATGTAATAGAGATAACTGGTGTCGCGCACACTGAGGAAGATAAACAGGTTGTACACCAGCATCACCAGCAATACACCGTAGATGATGCCCAGTACATAGATACGCGCCGGCTGATTCTCGATATAGGCATTGGGCGCCCACAGGGTCAGCGGCGCCTGGATCGATCCCTGGCTTTCCAGGCGCAGGTAGACGCGCTGCACCTGCCAGGGCGGCAGCTGCAGCTCGAACACATAGTTGTGCTGTTTGATCTGGCGGCTGGCAAATGGCAAGGCGTCACCGGTGCGCTGAGCCAGCTGGAAGCCGCCCTCACCGTCGGGTACATAGAGTTCCAGATGATCCAAAGGCGGGTAGGCCAACTCCAGCAGCCAGGGCCGGACGCCGCTGGGCTGGGCCGGCTGGTAACGCAAATCCAGGCGCAGCCAGAACACCGAGCGCGAATAGCCGGCATTGAGCACCGCCTTGTCATGCCGGCGGAAACTGCCCTGCAGGGCTGGAGAGCTGATCTCCCTGATACTGGCGTCGCCGCGAACATCCTCGAATACATACATGGCCTGCCCCAGAGGCAGGCGCCGGGTGTCGTCATCCAGGACCACGGCACCGGCTAAGGCCGGCAGAAACATCAGAAGACCAATCAGGATGTAGTGCATTCAAGCCAGCCAAAGCGCAGAGAGGGGTTGCAGGCGAGGGGTTTCAAACTGCAGGCACTCTAGCATATGCGCCTACAGGGGCAGACAGAGCGCCCCACGGAAATCCGCCCCAGAGACGGCCACTAGGGCTACAGTTAATGACTAATCCGGCAAAGGTCACTGCACCATGCGACGTATTATCCTTATCGCACTGCTGATTACCTCTATCTCGCTCCAGGCCGAACCCCGTCAGATTGTCCTCAGCACACTCGAATGGCCGCCTTACACCGGCAGCCAACTCGACCAGCATGGTTATGCCCACCAAGTGGTGAAACGAGCCTTTAACCTGGTCGGACTGGAGCCGGTCATCCGCTTCTATCCATGGGCTCGAGCCTTGCAGATGGCCGAGATGGGCAAGGTCGACGGGGTTTTCCCCGAGTACTATGCGCCAAAGGTGCGTCAGGACATGCTGTTCTCAGAGGCGTTTCCGTCTGGCGCCGCCGGGCTGCTGAAGCTGCGAGACAACCCGGCTGTTCCGCCCATCACAATCGCCGACATCGATAGCGCAGTCGTGGCGCTGGCCGGCCTGCGCCTGGGCCTGGTACGTGGCTATGTCAACCATCCCGCCCTGGACAACGCACCGCTGATCAAGCGCAGCTATGCCAGGGATGACCTGCACAACCTCGACAAACTGCTGAGCAAGCGAGTCGATCTGATTTTCATTGACTTCAGAGTGGCTCAGCACCTCATTGAGCAGAGCTTTGCCGAACAGGCTGGGGCCTTCGAGCGCATCGAACCAGCACTGCTCCATCCCACCCTGCACCTGATCATGCCCCGCCATCGGCCTCAGTCACAGGCAATCATGGAGGCTTTCAATCGAGGGTTGCGTACTCTCAAAGACAGTGGTGAATTGAAAACCATCATGCAAAGGCACGGGCTGGAGTAGTGGCTTTGATGGTAAGCTCGCCCCCCATGAAAATGCCTACCTCTCGCCCCGTAGTGCTTTGCCTGTCCGGCCACGACCCCAGTGGCGGGGCCGGCCTGCAAGCCGATATCGAAGCCCTGCTCGCCCAGGGTTGTCATGCCGCTCCGACGGTAACCGCCCTGACCGTGCAGGACACGGTCAACGTCCGCGACTTTCGCGTGCTCGACCGTGAATGGGTATTGGCCCAGGCCAATGCGGTGATCAGCGACCTGCCAGTGGCAGCGGTCAAGCTGGGCATGCTCGGCTCGGTGGAGATGGTCGACACCGTGTTGCAGATCATGCACAAGCTGCCTGGTGTACCCCTGGTCTGCGACCCGGTGCTGCGAGCAGGTGGCGGTGGCGCCCTGGGCAAGGATGAAGTGGGCTATGCCATGCGCGAGCGCCTGCTGCCCATCGCCACCGTCGCCACCCCCAATCTGCCGGAAGCGCGCATCCTTGCCGAACTGCCCGAAGGCACGGCCGATGAATGTGCCGAAAAGTTGCTGCCCTATATTCAGCACCTGCTGATCACCGGCGGCCATGGCGACGAGCAGCAGGTGCATAACCGCCTGTACAGCCGTGACGGCAGCCGTCACACCTTTGTCTGCCCACGCCTGCCCGGCAGCTACCACGGCTCCGGCTGCACCCTGGCCAGCACATTGGCCGGACGCCTGGCCCTGGGCCAGGAGTTGGTCAGCGCCGTGGAACTGGCCCTCGATTACACCTGGCGCACCCTGCGTGACGCCGAACAGCCGGGCCATGGTCAGTACATTCCGCGGCGCCTGCCGCTGGATGCTTGTTGATAGACAGCCGCCGATGGAGTCCCCGATGAAACTGCGTGGCCTGTATGCCATCACCGACAGCCAGCTCCTCAAGGGCCGCCTGCTGCCCTACGTCGAAGCGGCGCTCAAGGGCGGCGCGACCCTGCTGCAGTACCGCGACAAATCCAGCGACGAAGCTCGCCGCCTGCGCGAGGCTCAGGCCCTGGGCGAACTGTGCAGCCGCTACGGCGCCAGCCTGATTATCAATGACGACGCCGAACTGGCGGCCCGCCTGGGTGTCGGCCTGCATCTGGGCCAAGGCGACGGCTCGCTGTCCGCTGCCCGCGCCCTGCTCGGGCGCAAGGCCATTATCGGCGCCACCTGCCATGCCCAGCTGCCGCTGGCCGAGGCAGCCACCGCCGAAGGTGCCAGCTACGTGGCCTTCGGCCGCTTCTTCGACTCACAGACCAAACCCGGCGCCCCGGCGGCCACGCTTGAGCTGCTGGAGCAGGCCAGGCAGCAGCTCAACCTGCCGATCGTCGCCATTGGCGGCGTGACCCTGGACAACGCTCCCGCTCTGATCGAGCGCGGCGCCAGCCTGGTGGCGGTGATCCACGCCCTGTTTGCCGCCGACTCGGCCAGCGAAGTCGAGCGCCGCGCCCGCGCCTTTAGCGAGCTGTTCGCCAAGCATTAATGTTTTCCGGGCGAGCCCGCTCGCCCCACTCAACTATTGAGAGGCCCTGCCATGTCCCGTTCCGAAATTTTGTTCACTCACGCGCAGAAGCACATCCCCGGCGGCGTCAACTCGCCGGTG
>JBFHPI010000145.1:0-7398 GCA_041592855.1 Pseudomonas sp. | reverse complement strand
GGTCAGCAGCTGCTCGCGCAGCGCCGGCGGGATCGGCTCGCTGCCCGGCAGCAACTGCTTACGGGAATGCTCGATCCAGGCCTGCAGATTGGCCGACGCCAGCTCCAGGGCCTGCTCGCGCAACAGCGAATAATCCGGCACGCAGAGGCAGCCATACAGACACACCTGCACCTGCCCCGGCGGGCATACGCCGGCAGCCAGGGGCCAGGGCAGACTGAGCGCCAGCAGCAGGCTGGCACGAGACAGGAAATTAGGGAACAAGGACAGCTCCAGAAACAGCGACGGGCTGCGCTTAAGACCGCAGAAGGCGATAGATGATCCCTGCCAGGCCTTGGCTCGCTGGCAGGCCGTTGAAAAACGTTGGCGAGGCCGCCAGCGCAAGGCAAAAACAGGCGAAAAAGCGCAGTTTACAAGTGGTAAATGAGCATTTTGAGCCTGTTTTTAACGCCGCGATGGCAACGCAGGTAGTTTTTCAACGACCTGCTAGCAGGAAATCGGCCTGCGCCCCGCAAGGGCATGGGCCAGGGTGCCGCCATCCACCAGCTCCAGCTCGCCACCCAAGGGCATGCCGTGGGCGATACGCGAAGCGATCAGGCCTTTGCCCGCCAGCAGCTGAGCAATGTAGTGGGCAGTCGCCTCACCCTCCACCGTGGGGTTGGTGGCCAGGATCACCTCGGTAAAACTGCCGGCGGCGATACGCTCAAGCAGCTCGGGGATGCCGATGGCTTCAGGGCCCAGGCCGTCCAGGGGCGAAAGGTGGCCCTTGAGTACGAAATAACGGCCGCGATAGCCGGTGTGCTCCACGGCAAAGACATCCATGGGGCCTTCGACCACACACAACAGGCTGTCATCACGGCGCTCATCCAGGCACAGCTGACAGATCTCGGCCTCGCTCAGGCTGCGGCAACGCTTGCAATGCCCCACCCCCTCCATGGCCTGGGTCAGGGCCTGGGCCAGACGCAGCGCACCACTGCGATCACGCTCCAGCAATTGCAGGGCCATGCGCTGCGCGGTCTTCTGCCCGACCCCGGGCAGGATGCGCAGCGAATCGATCAGTTGGCGGATCAGGGGGCTAAAGCTCATGGCAAGGCATCACACGGATTGGGGCGGCTGGAAACAACAGCGAGTCATTTCCACGAATTTTTCAGTCGATGGTGGATAACGCTTCGGGGTTATCCAGCCTACTCACTTGTACAAGGGTCTATGAGGGTTGGCCAGGCGCTGTGCAGAGCAAGGCGCAAGACGGCCCGGGCACCGGAGTTTACTGGCCGTAAATGAGGATGCCCGGGCCGGCTTGCAACGCAGCTATGTGCAGTGGCTGGACAGCCCCATTCAGAAGGGCATTTTGAAGCCGGGGGGGAGTTGCATCCCCGCCGTCATGCCGGACATTTTCTCCTGGCTGTTCTGCTCAACCTAGCGCACCGCGTCGTTGACGGCGGCGGCGATCAGGTCTTCGAGGATTTCCTTGTCTTCCTGCATCAGGCTGTCGTCCAGAGTGACTCGTTTGACGTCATGTCGACCGGTCATCACCACGCTGACCAGGCCGGCGCCGGACTGGCCGGTGACCTCGGCATTGGCCAGTTCTTCCTGCATCTTCTGCATTTTTTCCTGCATCTGCTGGGCCTGCTTCATCAGGCCGGCCATGCCACCTTTCATCATGATGTCTGTCCTCTCAAGGGTTTATATCCAGGGGTTCGATGCTGTCGGCGCGGACGACCGCGCCGAACTGCTGAATCATCTGCTGCACCAGCGGATCATTGTGGATCGAGGCCTCGGCACTGCTCTGGCGCTCGGCACGCTTGCGCGCGGCGGCCTGGGCCGGGGTTTCCTGCTCGGGTTTGCACAACTCGATACGCAGGTTGAGGCTGCGCCCATGGTACTGGTTGAGGGCATCGTTCAGGCGCCGCTGCTGGGTGCTGTTGAACAGCGCGCTCTGGGCCGGATCCAGGTGCAGCAACCAGTCATCACCATTGGCCTCGATCAGCGTGCAGTTGGCGGCGATGCTGCCGGTCATGCCACCCAGACCCAGCTTGGGAAACAGCTCCAGCCAGTCGGCGGCCAGACCCGTGGCGGGCATGTCGGCTGGCTGCGGCTCAACGGCGAGCACGGGCTCGGCAACGGGTAAATCGAAGTCATACTCCAGGCCCTGGGCATCGGCCTCGACATCGTCATAGTCGCCCAGTGGCGGCTCGTCATCGTCATCCGCTTCGCTCGCGGCAGGCACAACAACCAATTCTCCGGCCTGTGCCACCGGCAGCTCGACCGCAGGTTCAAGCGCCTGGTTCGGGACCGGACCTGCATCGACAGGCGTCGCTGCCGCCAACTGCACGCTGGCGGGCAACTCGACCGCAGCGGCCGGAGACTGCTCCCAGGGCAGATCGACAGGCTCGGCGGCAACCGGCTCTGCAACAGTCACCTGGGGTGCAACCATCTCGTCAGCAGGTTCAACAACAGCCACCTGAGGTGCGACCGGCTCGGGTTCAGCCTCCGGGGGCGTGCTAGCGGGTAACGCGACAGTTGGTGCCGCCACTCCAGCAGAGGGCGCGCTGACAGGCACTGCCTCGGACTGGGGTACAGATGCGGGGACCTCAACAATAGCAGGCGAAGCAACCTGGGCTGCTCCGGCCACTGTCTCGTTGCGGGAATCAACCGTGGCCTGGCTGACCCCCAAGGGCTTTAGCGTCACCCTCGGGGCATCGTCGCTATCCGCCGGGCGGAAGGCCAGCATCCGCAGCAGCACCATCTCGAAGCCGCCGCGCGGATCCGGCGCCAGGGGCAGGTCACGGCGACCGATCAGGCCCATCTGGTAATAGAACTGCACGTCTTCGGCGGGCAATGCCTGGGCCAGCTGCAACACCCGTTCGCGGTCGCCCTGGCCATTGTCCACCGCATCCGGCAGGGCCTGGGCGATGGCCACCCGGTGCAGCACATTGAGCATTTCGGCCAGCACGCCATTCCAGTCCGGCCCCTGTTCGGCCAGATGGCGTACTGCCTCGATCAACGCCCGGGCATCACCTTCGATTAGTGCGTGCAGCACGCCATAGACCTGGCCATGATCCAGGGTACCGAGCATGGCGCGCACATCGGCCGCCAGCACCTTGCCTTCACCAAAGGCGATGGCCTGGTCGGTCAGGCTCATGGCATCGCGCATCGAGCCATCGGCGGCACGGCCCAGCAGCCACAGGGCATCGTCCTCGAACGGCACGTTTTCGGCGCTCAGTACGTGAGTCAGGTGCTCGACCACCCGCTCCGGCGGCATGTTTTTAAGCGAGAACTGCAGGCAGCGCGACAGCACGGTGACCGGCAGTTTCTGCGGGTCGGTGGTGGCGAGAAGAAATTTGACGTGGGGCGGCGGCTCTTCCAGGGTCTTTAGCAGGGCGTTGAAGGAGCTGGTGGAGAGCATGTGCACTTCGTCGATCAGATAGACCTTGAAGCGGCCACGGCTCGGCGAGTATTGCACGTTGTCCAGCAGCTCGCGGGTGTCTTCCACCGTGGTGCGGCTGGCGGCGTCCACTTCGATCAGGTCGACAAAACGCCCCTCATCGATCTCCCGGCAGACCGAGCAGGTGCCGCAGGGGGTGGAGCTGATACCGGTTTCGCAGTTCAGGCACTTGGCGATGATCCGCGCGATGGTGGTCTTGCCTACACCACGGGTGCCGGTGAACAGATAGGCATGGTGCAGGCGCTGGCTGTCCAGGGCATTGATCAGGGCCTTGAGCACATGGGTCTGCCCGACCATTTCGCGAAACGAGCGCGGACGCCACTTGCGTGCAAGAACCTGATAACTCATTGAAACCCGTCACTGGATGAATGCCAAAGTGGGCTAATCCTAGCGGAGCAACCGCTAAATTGCATCCAGTGCCGCCGGCCTGGGAGGCTGGAAAAATACCTCTGGCTAATATTTGTGCAACTGGTTATGCTGCGCGCCGTTAGTACCACGCTGTAAGTCATACCGGCGCCCAAGCCCCCTCGATGGTATTCAGGTCACGAGCACACAAGGCTCGTCCACCTGCCCCACCCTGCTGACTGATCTGGCCGTCCTGCCCAGGCAACGACCCAAGCCAGCCTCCGAAGTACCGACCCGCAGAAGACCCGTTAGGGGGAACTTTTGCGCGCAGTCCTGCTCCGAACAAATACCCGCCGCGTTCACGAGGACGCCGGCCAGGAGCTTTACCCCGCGCACTGATGCGCATGCCGTTTTAGGAACACCCGAATAATGAATACTCAACAACAGATTCAGGATGCCGTGAGCACCCTTTCCCGCGCCTTTGCGCCGTTCGATTGCCGCATTCTTGCTGCCCGCAAAGGCAGTTTCAGTTTTACCGTGGTCAACCAGGCTGGTATTGCCCAGCATAGCCAGCGCCTGTACCCGGGGCAGTACAGCGGCCCACACCTGCAGCAGGTGATTGATCGCACGCGCCAGGCCTTAAAGGCCTGAGCAGCTGCTTATCTGCGAACTATCCGGCCGTCCTGGGGTCTGAAGCACTCACCCTCAGGATGGAGCATGGTTATGCATGGCATTGATCGCCACCTCGTCGAACAACTGTTCGCCCCCTTGCGCGTTACCTTCAGCCCACCGCGCCCGGATGGCGGTATCGTCCTCTCCCTGCTGGATGACAAAGACGCCACCGCTTACAGTCGCGTACTCAGCAGCAGTCAGCGGGCCGACGCCCAGGCCTTTGCCCAGAGCCTGGAGGATATCCGCCTGGAACTGGCCGTGCGCTCGGGCAATATCCCGGCCGATCTGCGCAAGGCCCTAAAGGAACAGGACAGCGTGCTCAGCTACCATCCAGCCTGAAGGCAAACCGCGACACCCAAAGCCCCGCTCACCCAGACGGGGCTTTTTATTGCGCCCACGGCAAAGAACGAGCCTGTAGGCGGCACGCCGATCAATAAATAAGGAAGATGCAGAACAACCCGAACGGGTCTTGAGAATGGAGGCGGCCCTACCAGCCACACCCCGGCACACAATGTCACCGCTACGGCTGCTCCCTTCCAGGCCTGACCGGGTTCACGGCTGATCGTTGCGGGGGGACCGATAGGACCACCATAACGCCACTCGCCAGCAGGCGAGCGGCGCCATTGTACCGGCTTGGCCTGAACTTACAACCGCTTCAGGCACTTAGCCACTCAATAGCATTCAAACTCTGAACCGCCCGACCAGGGCGCTCAAACCGTGGGACAACTCGGAAAGCCGTTGACTGGCTTCGGCACTCTGCTCCGAGGTCTGCGCCGCCTCGTTGGACAGGTCACGGATATCGGTGATATTGCGGGCGATCTCCTCGGTTACGCTGCTTTGCTGTTCGCAGGCGCTGGCGATTTGCGCGGTCATGTCATTGATCCGCTGCACCGAATCACTGGTATCGGTAAGAGCCTGATCCACCCCCGAGGCCTGCTCCACGCTCTGCCGGGCCTTGTCGCTGCCGGCATGGGTGGCCTTGACCGCGTTCTGCACCCCGATTTGCAGGCGCTCGATCATGCTCTGGATATCCTTGGTGGACTCCTGGGTGCGAGCGGCCAAGGCACGTACCTCATCGGCCACCACGGCAAAGCCTCGGCCTTGCTCGCCGGCCCTCGCGGCTTCAATGGCGGCATTCAGTGCCAGCAGATTGGTCTGCTCGGCTATGCCGCGGATCACCGCCAGCACCGCGCCGATATTGGCCGCCTCCTGCTCCAAGGATTGAATGCTGCTTGACGCGCTTTCCACCTCCTGGGCCAGCTGGCGGATGGAGGCGATCGTCGCACCCACTACCTGGGCGGCATCACGCGATTGCGACTCGGCCTGCCGGGCGGCATCGGCGGCATGCTGGGCATTACGCGCCACCTCATGCACCGCCGAGCTCATTTCGGTGGCGGCGGTGCTGACCTGATCCACCGCCGCATGCTCGCCGCTGATCAGGCGGTCATTGGCCGCCGCCATACCCGCCAGGTTCTGCGCCGAGCTTTCCACCTCACCAGTTACCCGCCCCACCTCCTTGATCAGGGGTTGCAACTTGTCGAGAAAGCGGTTGAAGGCATGGCTGAGCTTGCCCAGTTCATCATTGGACAGCACATCCAGACGCACGCGCAGGTCGCCATCGCCATCGGCAATCTGCTCGATACGGTTGAGCAGGTTGTGCAGCGGACGGGTGACCAGCAGCGGGAAGCCCAGCACCAATACCAGGCAGACCACCAGGCCTACGACGATGATCAAACCCTGCTGCCAGCTCAGGGTCTGGCCCAGAGCAATGGCCGCCTGACCTTCAGCATTGGCGGCCGCATCATCCATCTCGCCCAGCTGGTCGATGGCCGTGCGCATCACTTCAAACTGCTCTTCGCTGGCACCGAAGCTCAGTTCGCTGGCCGCCTGTGGGTCGCTACTGGCCAGTTCAAGGACTTTCTGCGAGGTGGCCTTCCAGCGTTCAAAGCCACTGTCGAACTGGGCCACCAAATGCATGGCTTCAGCCCCTGGCTGCATGGCGGCGAACTTGTGTACCCGGTCATAGGCCTGCTGCAGATTTTCCGCATGGGTCGACTTGAGGGCAGCCGCGTAGGCTTCCGCGCCCTCATCCAGCAGGCTGCGCTCGGCAACAAAGGCCTGATACAGGTCACGATCTGCATTGAGCAACAGGCTGATGCCGGGCAGATAGCGGTGGGTCAGGCGCGTACTGGACTCGGCCACCTGATCGATACCGCGCATACCCAGCACGCCCATGCTGACCAGCAATATGGCCAGCAGGACAATGGGCAGAGCAACTTTCCAGCGAAAACCCAGATCGGCAAAAAGGCGCAACATGCTGACTCTCCTCGTTCGATCCCCCAGTAGAGGCAGCTTAGTTCAGCCCGAGAAAATCCCCCAAAATGCCAGCCTGCAATAGAGTCGCCCCCGCGCGCCCAATCACCCGCATTTAGCCGCACGTCATATATTTCAGCCCTGCCAAGGGTTAAGCTGCGGCCCAACCTGACCCACCAAGGAGCAACAACATGGCCATCAGCAAAGACCAACTGATCAGCGATATCGCCGAAGCCACCGACTCGCCCAAAAGCACCATCCGCACCGTACTGGAGCAGCTCAGCGAAATCGTCGCCGACGCCCTGGAGAACGATGGCGAAATCACCCTGCCCGGCATCGGCAAGCTGAAAGTAACCGAGCGCCCGGCCCGCACCGGTCGCAACCCGCAAACCGGCAAGGCCATCGAGATTGCGGCCAAGAAAGTGATCAAGTATGTGCCGGCCAAAGCCCTGAGCGACTCGCTTAACTAAGACCTGACAGACCTGCACCTGTCTTGCCGAGAAGGCAACAAGTAGGGTGCGCCATGCGCACCTACTCTGTCGGCAGATTATCGGTGCGCGCGGCGCACCCTACGACCCAGGCTATCCCTGACAGGTCATCTACAGGCTCACCCCATAGTCCGTCAG
>JBFHPI010000144.1:0-7429 GCA_041592855.1 Pseudomonas sp. | reverse complement strand
TAGAGTTATTGAACTGTGTTTGCATGGGTCGCTGTGAATCGTGACCTGATGCAGTAGATCCTCCAGATCCGCTACATCCCGCTCGACTTCTATTACTCTTTGCAACCAGTCTCAGTCCTCTTATTATTTAGAGGCTGTCCTCAACTTTAGTTTCAAGGAAATACAACATGTCGAATCGTCAGAACGGTACCGTCAAGTGGTTTAACGACGAGAAAGGTTTTGGTTTTATCACTCCCGAAAGCGGTCCGGATCTGTTCGTGCATTTCCGCGCGATCCAAGGCAACGGCTTCAAGAGCCTGAAAGAAGGCCAGAAAGTCAGCTTTATCGCTGTTCAAGGTCAAAAAGGCATGCAGGCTGACGAAGTCCAAATCCAGGAATAATCCTGCTGCCTGAAGAACCCCTGATGGTGACATCAGGGGTTTTTTTATGCTCAACATATCCCTAGCGACCGGCCTTGCGAGCGTCGCCGGGCGACGCTAAAAATGGCCACCGGCCATTATTTAGCCCGAACATGTCATAAGCTCGCCTTCACTTCGTCAACCGCTTGAGTAAAAGAGCCGACCATGCCGAAACACCTGCTTCACCCCCAGGGTGACTTTCCCAGCGCAGGACTAATCCGCCGCCTCGCCGCCATCTTCTATGACTTTCTGCTGTGTATTGCCTTGCTGATCGTCGTCACCTTTGTCTACAAGCTGATCCTGATGGGCTTCTATGGTCAGGAACGCCTGCAGCAGCTTCACGACGCCGGCTCCATGGACACCGACCCACTCCTGTCAACCCTCCTGTTTCTCAGCCTGTTTGGCTTTTTTGCCAAGTTCTGGACCCACAATGGCCAGACCCTGGGCATGCAAGTGTGGGGCTTACGCATTCAGAACGCCGACGGTAGCGCCATCACGCTCTGGCAAGCCTTGCTGCGTTTTCTGGTTGCCATCGCCTCCTGGCTAGTACTCGGCCTGGGCTTTCTCTGGGCGCTATGGGACAAGGACAAGCGCAGCTGGCATGACATCTATTCGGAAAGCCGAGTGGTGCAACTGCCGAAAAATATTCATAAGAAATAGGCAAGCAGCAACAAGCAGAGACCCCGCGAGATGACAGATGCAAAAAAGCCGGCCTGGGCGCACCCAAGCCGGCTTTTTATTCTCAAGCGATCAGCCTGCCCGACGTAACAGCAGCACCCCGGCCCCTGCACAGATAGCAGCCGGCACCACCACCGCCAACAGCGGCGAGAAGCCGAACACCAGACTGGACGGCCCCAGCAGATCCTGGGCGATCTTGAACACAAAGCCCACCAGCACGCCGGTAAACACCCTCTGCCCCAGGGTCACCGAGCGCAGCGGGCCGAACACGAAAGAAATCGCCATCAAGACCAGGGCAGCAGTCACCACCGGCTGCAGCACCTTGACCCAGAACGCCAGCCAGTAGCGGGCATTGTTCAGCCCCTGCTCGGCCAGATAATGGGTGTAGCGCCACAAGCCACTGATGGACAGGGACTCGGGCTCCAGAATCACGGTACTCAGCAACTGCGGGTCCAGCTCAACATTCCAGCGCTGCGAAGCCAGGGTCTCGATACGCGTCTGCCGCCCCTCAAAATGGGTCACCCGTATATCTTCCAGCAACCAATGATCACCCTGATGGGAAGCCAAACGGGCAAAGCTGGAAGACTGCAGGTTGCGCTGCTCATCGAACTGATAGCGAGTCACCCCGCGCAGCACGCCGCGCGTAGTCACCGCATTGATATGGATATATTCGCGCCCTTCGCGGTGCCACAAGCCATGCTTGCCGCTTTGCGCATCGTCCTTGCCCTGGGTTTGCGCCCGGTAACTCTTGGCCATGCCTTCGGTCCAGGGCGCCACGTATTCACCCAGCAGAATACCGGCCAGCATCAGCACCAGCATCGGCCGCATCACCGCCCAGACAATTCGCATCAGCGACACACCGGCCGCACGCATCACCGTCAGCTCGCTACTACTGGCCAGCGTACCAAGCCCCACCAGACAGCCAATCATGGCTGCCATCGGCAACATCTCATATATCCGCCGTGGCGCCGTCAGCAAGACGTACCAGGCGGCATCCTGCACCTGGTAGTTACGCTCGATATCACCCAGCTCGTCGATAAAGGCGAACAACAGGCCCAGCCCGACGATAATACCCAGCACCGCAAGAATGCTCAGCAGCACACTGCTGCCGATATAGCGATTGAGCTTAACCATGGACCAGCCCTCCCTGGGCCCGACGCGCTCGCCAACTCAAGCGCAACTGCTCCCAATACAGCAAGAACAGCCCCAGTGCCGCGAAGGCCCCATGCACCAGCCACAGGCCGTAGAGCGCCAGCTTGCCCTTGTCGATCTGCCCTCTGACAGCGATCAGCAGCGACAGGTAGACCATGTACAGGAACACCGCTGGCAGCAGCTTGAGGAAGCGCCCCTGGCGCGGGTTGACCTTGGCCAGCGGCACCGCCAACAGGGTGACCACCATGATCAGCAGCGGCAACGAAAGGCGCCAGTGCAGCTCGACCCGATCACGCGGCTTTTCACTGCCCCACAGCTCCCGAGTCGGCACAGCGCCCATTTCACTGATTTCTTCAGCCACCTGGGGCTTGGGCAACAGCACGCCGTAGGTTTCGTAGTAGATCTTGCGGTAATCCGCCTGCCCAGGTGTGCCGTCATAACGATGACCATTTTCCAGTACCAGATAACGGCTACCATCGGCCTGGATTTCCTGACGCCCGGTATCGGCCACCAGCACGGAAATCCCGCGCTCCTTGCCCCGGCTGTCGAACTGCATCTCGGAGATAAACACGCCACCAAGCTGGGTGCGGTCTTCGGACAGCTCCTCGGTATAGGTCACCCGACTGCCATTGCGCATGCCCTGAAAACGTCCCGGCACCAGGGTGTCGAACTCGGTCAATCCTTTCTGCTGGTTGAGCAGACGCTCGACCTGACCCATGCCCTGGGGGGCCAATCCCATGCTCAGCCAGGCCACGGCGGCCGCCACCAGCAACGCTGGCCCCAGGGTCATGCCAAGCAGACGCTGCTGGCTCATGCCAGTGGCCGACAGCACGGTCATCTCCGAATCCAGGTACAAGCGCCCATAGGCCAGCAGGATGCCGAGAAACAGCCCCAACGGCAGGATCAGTGGCAGATATCCCGGGATACGCAGGGCCATCACCATCATCAGTACGCCAGGGTCCATCAGCCCCTGGGCCGCGCTCTCCAGATAACGGATAAAGCGCCCACTGAGGATGATGATCAGCAGAATCGAGCTGACCGCAGCCAAGGTGGCCAGCACCTCACGGGACAAGTAACGAAAGACGATCAAACCAGACACTCCAGGGTTGTCAGGCTCCAGCGGCAGCGCTCACACTAGCCGCACCTATGTTTGCCCGTATCCAGTCGGGCAGCCATTACGGGCCGTTGAAAATAGCCCGGCATTATCCTGCAATCACGACCATTTGTCTTGGGGGCCTCAGCTCATGCAATTTCTCGTCAAAAGCGCCCGTGCGGAAAGCCTGAAAACCGCCACCCTGGTTCTGCCCGTGAGCGAAGGCGCTCAACTGAGCGCTACCGCTCAAGCCGTTGATGCCGCCTGCGCGGGAGCCATCAGCACCCTGCTCAAGCGCGGCGACCTGACCGGCAAGCTCGGTCAGACCCTGTTGGCACACAGCCTGCCGGGCCTCAAGGCCGAGCGCGTGCTGCTGGTCGGCACCGGCAAGGACAGCGAACTGTCTGACCGCCAAGTACGCAAAATGATCAGCGCCGCCCACGCAGTTTTGAAAGGTCTGGGGGGCAGTGATGCCGTACTGGCCCTGCAGGATGTCCGGGTAAAAAGCCGCGACACCTATGGCACGACCCGCCTGCTGGTGGAAAGCCTGGCCGACGGCAGCTACCAGTTCGACCGTTTCAAGAGCCAGAAAGCCGAAACCAGCGCCCTGAAAAAAATCACCCTGTGCTGCGCCAAGGCCGAACAGGCCGAGATCGAACGCGCGACCCAGCACGCCTTGGCGATTGCCGCCGGCATGGCCTTTACCAAGGACCTCGGCAACCTGCCGCCGAACCTCTGCCACCCCAGCTACCTGGCCGAGGAAGCCAAGTCGCTGGGCAAGGCACACAAGAACCTCAAGGTGGATATCCTCGACGAGAAGAAGCTCAAGGAGCTGGGCATGGGTGCCTTCCTCGCCGTGGCCCAGGGCAGCGAGCAACCGCCGCGCCTGATCGTCATGCATTATCAGGGCGGCAAGAAAAGTGACAAACCCTTTGCCCTGGTTGGCAAGGGCATCACCTTTGACACCGGCGGCATCAGCATCAAGCCGGCGGCCAGCATGGACGAGATGAAATACGATATGTGCGGCGCCGCCAGCGTATTTGGCACCCTCAAGGCCGTGCTGGAGCTGCAGCTGCCGATCAACCTGGTGTGCCTGCTGGCCTGTGCCGAGAACATGCCCAGCGGCCGGGCCACACGCCCCGGCGACATCGTCAGCACCATGAGCGGACAGAGCGTGGAAATCCTCAACACCGACGCCGAAGGCCGGCTGGTGCTGTGCGACACCCTGACCTACGCCGAGCGGTTCAAGCCCCAGGCGGTGATCGATATCGCCACCCTCACCGGCGCCTGCATCGTCGCTCTGGGCAGCAATGTTGCCGGCCTGATGGGCAACAACGACGAACTGATCGAACAGCTGCTCTGTGCCGGCAAGCGCGCCGACGACCGCGCCTGGCAGCTGCCGCTGTTTGACGAATACCAGGAACAGCTCGACAGCCCCTTCGCCGATATCGCCAATATCGGTGGGCCGAAAGCTGGCACCATTACCGCGGGTTGTTTCCTCTCCCGCTTTGCCAAGGCCTACAACTGGGCGCACCTGGATATTGCCGGCACGGCCTGGATCAGCGGCGGCAAGGACAAAGGCGCTACCGGCCGACCGGTGCCCATGCTGACCCAATACCTGCTGGACCGTGCCAGCGCCTGACAGGCTGTTGAGCACCTCCTACGGTTTCCAGCGACCTGCCGGACCCTCCACCAGGCCAGCCAAGCTGGCCTGGTGCCATGGTCTTACCGAGAACCCCAATGCCGCGAATAGAATTCTACGTATTGTCCTCCACCAGCCTGGCCGAGCGCCGCCGCGCCGCCTGTCAGTTGGCACAGAAGGCGTGGCGTGCTGGCCTGCCGGTTTTTCTGCGCGGCAGCGACGCAACCGAGTGCAGCGAACTGGACGAGCTGCTCTGGCACTTCAAACGCGAGAGTTTTATCCCCCACTCGCTGTATCATGAGCAGCCCGAGGCACCCGTCGTGATTGGCCTGGATGAACAACCCAGGCAGTCCCAGGGTGTACTGATCAACCTGAGCAATAGCCTGTCCGCTCATTTCGAGCGGTTCAGTCGGGTGATCGAGATCGTCAACCAGGAACCTGAACGGCTTGCCGCCTGCCGTGAGAATTTCCGCACTTACCGTCAGCGCGGCCATGATCCACAACGAGTTGAGCTCTAACCGCGCAATATGGACAAGCCCACCCCACCGGAAAAACCGGCCCAACTGCTGAACGACCTGGAGTCGATCCGCGAACTGCTGGGCGATGCCGGCAGCGAACCCCCTCTGCTGGTGGACTCCCTCGACCCGGACAGCATCCCCCTGCTCTCGGAGATCGTCACACCGCCGCCCCAGCCAGCCGCCCCCAAGCCACTGCCGCCCCAAGCCCCGCCGCTGCGCGATGCTCTAAGCCAGCGCGTGAGCAGCGACAGTGAACTGAACCGCCTGGACAACGAGCTGCGCGCCGCCGCCGAGCTGATCCTGCAGGATGTGATCGACGATTTTGTGCCGCAGATCGAGGCCGAACTGAAAAAGCGCCTGCAGGCCCGACTCAGCCGCCTGCTGCCACCGCGCCGGTCGTAACGCCCTGCCCATCAGTCAGTCACACCAAGTGCGCCCTTACGTCACACCGGCCATCCCCGCTATACTTTCCGGCTTTTCCGTCTAGCCGTCATAAGGGTCCCGCCGCGCATGGACAAGACCTACCAGCCCCACGCCATTGAAACCGCCCTGTACCAGAACTGGGAGGCGAACAACTACTTCGCCCCGCAAGGTTCCGGCGAGCCCTACACCATCATGATCCCGCCGCCGAACGTCACCGGCAGCCTGCACATGGGCCACGGCTTCAACAACTCGATCATGGATTGCCTGATCCGCCTGCGCCGCATGCAGGGCCGCAACACCCTGTGGCAGCCGGGCACCGACCACGCCGGTATCGCCACGCAGATGGTGGTCGAGCGCCAGCTGGCCGCCGAGGGCATCGGCCGCCACGACCTGGGCCGCGAGAAGTTCCTGGAGAAGGTCTGGGAATGGAAGGAGCAATCTGGCGGCACCATCACCCGGCAGATTCGTCGCCTGGGCAGCTCGGTGGACTGGTCGCGCGAGCGCTTCACCATGGACGAAGGCCTGTCCGAAGCGGTCAAGGAAGCCTTCGTGCGTCTGCACCAAGACGGCCTGATCTACCGCGGCAAGCGTCTGGTCAACTGGGACACCAAATTCCACACCGCCATCTCCGACCTCGAAGTGGAAAACCACGACGAGAAAGGCTCGCTGTGGAACCTGCGCTACCCGCTGGCCGACGGCAAGACCACCGCCGACGGCAAGAACTACCTGATCGTCGCCACCACCCGCCCGGAAACCATGCTCGGCGATGCCGCCGTGGCCGTGCACCCGGAAGACCAGCGCTACAAGGCGCTGATCGGCAGCTTCGTCGAGCTGCCCCTGGTAGGCCGCCGTATCCCGATCATCGCCGACGACTACTGCGATCCCGAGTTTGGCACCGGCTGCGTGAAAATAACCCCGGCCCACGACTTCAACGACTATGAAGTGGGCAAGCGCCATAACCTGCCGCTGATCAATATCTTCAATGCCGATGCCGCGGTGCTGGCCCGCGCCCAGGTGTTCAATATCGACGGCAGCGTCAACAGCGAGATCGACGGCAGCCTGCCAGCCGAATACGCAGGCCTCGACCGTTTCGTCGCACGCAAGCAGATAGTCGCTGCGTTTGAAGCCGCAGGCCTGTTGGAAAGCATCGATGCCCATGCCCTGAAAGTGCCGAAAGGCGACCGCTCCGGCACCGTGATCGAGCCGTGGCTGACCGACCAGTGGTACGTCAGCACCAAGCCGCTGGCCGAGAAGGCCATCGCCGTGGTCGAGAGCGGCGAGATCCAGTTCGTGCCCAAGCAATACGAGAACATGTACTTCAGCTGGATGCGCGATATCCAGGACTGGTGCATCAGCCGTCAGCTGTGGTGGGGCCACCGCATCCCGGCCTGGTACGACGAGGCCGGCAACGTCTATGTCGGCCGCGACGAGGCGGAAGTACGCGCCAAGCACAACCTCGGCGACATCGCCCTGCGCCAGGACGAAGATGTGCTCGATACCTGGTTCAGCTCCGGCCTGTGGACCT
>JBFHPI010000143.1:0-7442 GCA_041592855.1 Pseudomonas sp. | reverse complement strand
TTTCTGGCCGCGCCCCATCTGGAACTGACGGTCAACCTGCGCTATGCCACGGCTATCGCCTGGATGCTGATTGAAGCCGACAACAGCACACTGCCTGCCGCCGATGATTTGCTCGGCATGGCCCGGATCTGGCGTCGGGTATTCAGGCCCCATGGCCGGCCCAGGGACTTTATCGCCGCCTGGCAGCGCTGTGTCGGCAGCCTGAGCCAGGTGGCCTGAGGAGGCCCATAGCGTGAACCTGTAGTGCAGAACTGCGCATTGCTTTGGGGTACACTCGGCGCGCTCGGCAACAATAATAAAAGCTTGCGAGACCGCCATGACCGCTCTGTGCAATACCCTGCCCGAGCAGCTCAGCCTGCTCCTGGTGGACGACCACCGCATCTTCCTCGACGGCCTTAGTCTGGCCCTGGCGCCACTGTGTGCCGATTTGCAGATTGAAACTGCCGAAAGCGCAGCCGCAGCCCAAGCCTGCCTGCAACAACACGATTTTGATCTGATTCTGCTCGACCTGCGCCTGCCCGACATGCCTGGCCTTGAGTTGTTACAGCGCTGGCAACAGCAAGGCTGCCTGACCCCGGTGGCCATCCTCAGCGCCAGCGACTCCAATCTCGATGCCCAGGCCGCACTGAATGCCGGCGCCCTGGGCTTTATTCCGAAAAGCTCCAACAGCGATGAGTTGCGTCAGGCAGTAACCCGGGTGCTGCTCGGCGAGACCCTGCCCGCCCCGCAGGCGGCTGAGCCCAACCCGCTCACTCCCCGACAGATGGAGATTCTCCGGCTACTGGCCGAAGGCCTGCCGAACAAATCCATCGGCCGCCAGCTGGGCGTTTCCGAAGACACGGTAAAGACCCACCTGAAAACCCTGTTCCAGGCCCTCGATGTGCATACCCGCACCGCCTGCGTCAGTGTGGCGCGTCAGCGCGGTTTGCTTTAAGGGTCGGCAGTAACACGGCCAGGGCCTGACGCAGACGCGCCGGCAGCAACGGCTTGCCGAGCAGGGTGACATGGGCGGGAATACAGCGCTCCTGCAGCTGCGGGCTGATATCGGCGGTGATCAGCACGGCCGGCAACATGCTGCCGGCGGCCTCGCGCAGGCACTCGATGGCGCGCAAGCCATCCTCCTTGGCCGCCAGGCGGAAGTCACTGATCAGCAGTTGCGGCTGGGCCTCATCCAGACAGGCCAGGGCCTGCTGCAGATCGGCGCAGGCCCACACCTCGCAGCCCCAGCGGCGCAGCAAGGCACCCAGGGCATCACGCCCGGCACTGTCGTCTTCCAACAGCACAACACGGCCCTGTAGCGCGGCAACTGCTGCAGCCGGCGCCTGCCACTGCCCGGCCTCCGCCAGGGGCAGGCGCAGTTGAAAGCGCGCCCCCTGGCCTGGGCTGGAATGCAGTTGCAGATCATGCCCCAACAATTGCGCCAACTGCCGCACGATGGCCAGCCCCAGCCCCAGCCCGCGTTCGGCATTGCGCCCCGGGTTGTCCAGTTGCTGAAACTCCTCGAATACCTGACCCTGCTCCTGCTCGCTCAGGCCACGGCCATCATCCCCCACTTCCAGCAGCAACTCGTTCTCCTGCTGGCTGGCCCTGATCCATACCCGCCGGGCCTGAGCATGACGCAGGGCATTGGCCAGCAGATTGCGCAACATGCGCTCAAGCAGCAGCGGATCGCTGCGCACCCAGCTGTCATCGCACTCCAGCTGCAACTGCAGCCCCTGGGCCAGCGCTTCGGCGCGAGTTTCGTCGCGCAGGCGCTGCAGCAGCGGACGTAGGGCAAAGGCTTCGGGCTTGGCCTCGACGCCGCCGGGCAGGGTCAGGCGGGTGTAGTCGAACAGCGACTGCAACAGACGACTGAGCTGCTCCACCGAGGTGGCCAGGCGGCTGCTGATGCGCTGAATGGCCGGCTCCTGACCCTGCTCCAGCAGGTGCTGGGCATACAGTCCCATGGCATTGAGTGGCTGGCGCAGATCGTGACTGGCCGCCGCCAGCAGACGCAACTTGCGCGCATCATCGGCCTCCGCACGCTGGCGGGCCAGATCCAGCAGACGCAGGTTGAGCCAGGCACCGCGCTGGCCATGCTCCTGCATATAGGCGCCGACGCTGCCAATCAGATTGGCACACAGGAGAAACAGCCCCTGATACGCCAGAGGTGCACTGAAGCCCTGGAGCACCAGGCCGAGCAAGAGAAACAGGATGCAGAATCCCCAGGAGCTGAGCACCACAGTGCGAAAGGAAACGCCCAGCAGCACATAGCCAAACAGCAGCACCAGAAACAGCCCGTCATAGGGCATGGGCACGCCCAGGCTCCAGCAGATATGGATAATCAGCACCACCGCCACGGCGTTCAGGCTGTAGGCCAGGGCATAAACGGCCTGAGTGGCGCGCGCCGGGCTCTGCGGACGACGGCAGTAGAGATAGGCCAGCAGGGTCACAACAATGGCCACGACCCGGAGCGGAACCAGCAGCAGGCTGATCGATGCCGGCATCAGCAGCAGGTCCAGCAACGAATAGACCAGCTGAAAGACAATGGCGGTGCTGACAATCAGCAGCAGGCGACGACGAATACGCTGCGCACGGTGTTCGGCAAATCCCATCTCCAGCGCCGGTGCAAAACACAGACGGGCGAATCCGCGACTTTGCTGGGCCAGCAGCAGGCGCTCCTGCTGTTCCAGGGTCATGCCGCCCTTTCCTTAAAGGCCCGGCTGTTGTTCTTCCTGCTGCTTGGCGGCAATGGCGTCATAGGTCTCCACCCGATGCAAATCTTCACTGCTGAACAGGCGCTGGCGCAGACGCTGTTGCTCACGCTCGCGATCAGCCGGACTCAGGCCATTGCCCTGCAGGCTGGCCAACTCCTGCTGATATTGGGCATAGCGTTGCTGCCAGGCCTGCTCGTTACGGCGCTCATCAAGCAGACGCTCGACCGTGGGCGCATCATAGGTCAAGGCGAGGAACTGGCGCACCTGCTCTTCGCTGGCACCCTCACGCCACAGGCGCTCGCTTTGTGCCTGCTGCTCGATGGCCTGGGCCTGACGTTCCTCACTCAGGCGCATGGCCTCGGGCAGTTGCTCGCGCAAACGCTGCTGGGCCATGGCCTTGGCCTCATCACTCAGGTCTTCGCGCGCCATCAGGGCCAGGTTGTCCAGGGTATAGCGCGAATAGGCTTCTTCGGTCCCAAACAGGGCCTCCACCGCCACACTGGAGAAGTGCTGGCGGCGCAACTGCGCCATCTCACTAAAAGCCTGTTGCAGTGCCTGCAACTGGGCCGCCGGATCCGTCTGCTGGCGGGCACTCAGGGGTCGTTCGAGCATGGCCATGCTGGCGCGTTTGTAGTCCATGTAATCGCCCAGCAGATTGAGGAACTGGCCCAGGGCCGGCTCCTGCAGGCGCGCGCTGGCATCACTAAGCATGGCCTGCACCGCCGCATCCAGCCCCGAGTGATCGGCGGCGCTCAAGAAGTAGTCGATATAGTCACGCACCGCCAGGCTCAGATGCAGATTGCCGGCGCTGTCGGCACGCAATTCGCCGTCCACTTCGGTGCCTTGCAGGGTGGGCAGCTGGCTCGCAGTAGTCTTGCCAGCCTCTGTTTGCGGCACCACCAGCAAAGGAGTAGGAGTGCCGCCCGCAGGCCGGGCCGGTTTGGCAGAAACGCCAATGGCCGGAGCCTGGGGTACAGGTTCCGGCCATTGCCAGTAAAGGGTGAGCCCCGTCGCGAAGATTACAGCCAGGACCAGAAGTGACAGCTGACGAGCAGGAAATGGCATAGACACTCCAAAGCGGGCAGCTACTAACTGCCCGCGACTACTGGATTAGACCCCCTTGATTGTTTGGATCAGATTCCCTTGTTCTTCAGACGGTTGGCATGTTGACGATACAGGGTGACTGGATCGGTCCAGCCGCGGATACCAAACAGGTGGTTGATGGCATCGACGTGGTTCATGTTGTAGCTGTCGCCAATCACCTGCCCCAGGTAGGTGGAACATACGCCAACCAGGCCATCATTCTTTTCCCCGGCGAACACCAGGCCGGTGATGGCCAGGAACGGATCCACCGCGTCAAGGACGTTGGTGTAGGTATTGTCGCCGGTCCAGGAGAAGTAGCGGATGCTGTGGCCGCGCACATTGTGCACTTCGGTGGACTTGGCACAGTAGCTGCTGGTATTCACACCCCAGGGATGGCGGCTGTTAAGCGCAGCGGTACCCGGCGTGGTGAGGGTTTTCAGGGCATCGATACCACTTTGTGGGTTGCTGCTACCCGACAGCAGGTTGATCACTGCGCCAAGGGCATTGGCCAGGGCATTGACCCCGCCTTCGATCAGACCACCAACTGGGATAATGCCACGCAGCACGTCGGCGACTTTCGAGCCTTTGTTCACACCGTTGACCGAAGTCACCGACGCCACCAGATCGGGACGCAGGGAGGCCGCTACCCGGGAGGTCGGCGAGCCTTGGCTATGGCCGATCAGATTGACCTTGCCGCCATTGGCGCCGGCCCAGGGTACGATCTGCTGGGCCAGGGAGGCGCCGCGCTGCTCGCTGTCGTTCAGTGCCGAAACACTGGCCACATAGACCTTGGCGCCATCGCGCTCGAGGTTCCAGGGAATGGTGTGGAAGTAATTGACCAGACCACCGATGGTGTTGAAACCGGTTACCCCATGCACCAGCACGATCGGGTATTTGGTTTTGGTGTAAGTGGCTTGGGCCTCGACGGCGCCAACCAGGGCCGCAGCGGCCAGGGCAGAACAGATAACGCGACGCATGGGTGCCTCCTTATTTTTCTTGTTTGGCACGCCGGGCTAGCCCCGTCCGGCGTCCACTCAGTTTAAGGAGGTGATACAGATGGCCCCATCGCCCAGATGGGTGAGACGGGTTAACTGCCTGTTAGTTCTGACTGGCTATGGCCTGCTCCACTGCCGCCAGCAATGCCGGATCGTCCGGTGCGGTTTGACTGGAAAAACTGGCCACCACCCGGCCCTGGGCATCAACCACGTACTTGTTGAAATTCCAGCGTGGCGCCCGGCTCTGCGCCGCCAGCTCGCGGAACAGCGGAATCGCCGCGGCGCCGGTAATGGGCTGCGGCTCACTCATGGTGAAGGTCACGCCATAATTGACATAGCAGACCTTGGCGGTTTCCTCGCTGCTGTCCGCTTCCTGGCGAAAGTCATCGGAGGGCACCCCGAGGATTTCCAGGCCTTGGCCCTTGTAGCGTTGGTACAGGGCTTCCAGCCCTTTGAACTGCGGGGTAAAGCCGCAGAAGCTGGCGGTATTGACCACCAGCAGCGGTTTGCCGGCGTAGGCCTGGCACAGGTCGATAGAGTCCTGGCTGCGCAGTTTGCGCAACTCGCCCTGCAGCAGCGGCGGGCATTGCTCAGCCAGCACCGGCGCGGACAAAGCCAGAAGCGTGGCACTCAGAACCAGGGAACGCAGCATGGCAGTCGCCTCGGCAGTGGAAGACATTCAGGCTACTCGCCGAACGGCAAGGCGGCAATTTGCAGCCGGTAACAAAATCCTTGGGGCCGAGTGCTGCGCTGCCGGCCCAGTCAGCCTGCTCAGCACACGCCCATCCCCAGCTGCAAAAAGGCCAGCCCGCTCTGGCGCCAGGCCCACCACAGCAGTCCCAGGCTGAGCAGCCCCAGCAGCGCCGCCAGGGCGCTCAGGCAATGTTCGCGAATCATGCCGCCACCTCCTGATCACGCAAACGCGCCACCGGCTGCTCGCGCACCGGCCAGTTCAAGGCCGCCGCCAGCAGGCTGAGCAGCACGGCGATCTGCCAGACCAGATCATAGCTGCCGGTGCGGTCGAACAGATAACCGCCCAGCCAGCCGCCGAGAAAGGCGCCTAACTGGTGGAAGAGAAAGACGATACCGCCGAGCATGGACAGATTACGCACACCAAACAGGGTGGCCACCGTACCGTTGGTCAAGGGCACGGTGGACAGCCACAGCAGACCCATGGCGATACCAAAGGCATAAGCGCTCCAACTGGTGAGCGGCAGGCTGATAAAGGCCAGGATCACCACCGCCCGGGTCAGGTACAGGGCGCTTAGCAGACGCGGCTTGGACATGCGCCCACCGAGCCAGCCGGCGATATAGGTACCGAAGATATTGAACAGCCCGACCAGAGCCAGCACCGTGGTGCCCACCAGGGCCGGCAGGTGCTGATCGACCAGGTAGGCCGGCAGGTGCACACCGATAAACACCACCTGAAACCCGCACACGAAAAAGCCCAGGGCCAGCAACCAGAAGCCGGAATGGCTGCAGGCCTCGCGCAGCGCTTCAACGAGGGTCTGCTCCTGGCCGGTCAGCGGCAATGGCGTGTCCTTGAGCATGGCCGCCAGCGGTATGATCAACGCCACCAGCAAGCCCAGGGCCATCAGTGCCACCGACCAACCGAGCCAACTGATCAGACCCAGGGTGCCAGGGAGCATGGCGAACTGACCGAAGGACCCCGCCGCCGCCGCGATACCCATGGCCAGGCTGCGCTTTTCCATCGGCACGGCGCGGCCCACCGCGCCGAGAATCACCGAGAAGGAAGTGCCGGACAACCCCATACCCACCAGCAGCCCGGCGCTCAGCGACAGGCTCAGAGGCGAATCGGCCAGGCCCATGCAAGCCAGGCCGATGGCATACAGAATGCCGCCGACAATCACCGTGCGTTTGGCGCCGAAACGGTCGGCCAGGGCGCCGGTAAAGGGCTGAGTCAGGCCCCAGATCAGGTTCTGCAGAGCAATGGCAAAGGCGAACACTTCACGGCCCCAGCCAAAGTCGGCGCTCATGGGCGGCAGAAACAGGCCAAAACCATGGCGAATGCCCAGCGACAGCGCCAGCACCAGCGATGCGCCCAGCAATACCCAGCCACTGGTGCGCCATAACGAAGTCATTGATGGTCCTTTACGGGTAGCGACCCGTTTATCGAAAAATCGGCACTAGATATATACGCCTGCCCGCCAAGGTGACAGCTACAGCTGTGCGGCATTGCAGTGCTACAGATTGCAGGCGCAATTGGGCATGCCGACAAGACGACCATCGGCTAATCGCGGCGAGCTGAACGCTGCAAAACCTCCCGCTCGGGGAAAAGCGGCGGCACAAGACCCCTGCGCTGCGACCACTCATCCTGCTGACGATACGCCTAGGTTACAAAGCCAAGGCCACCAGCACGGCGCATTCGGCGATTTCCAGCAAGGCTCCGGCGGTATCACCGGTGGTGCCGCCCAGGCGCTTGCGCATCAGCCTGCGTAGCCAGAGGAACACCGCCGCAGCCACCAGCAAGGCCAGCAAGGCCGGCCAGCCAAACAGCAACATGGCCAGACCGTGGGCGGCCAGCACCCAGGGCAGTTGCAGGCGCGGTAGGTGTTCGGCCAGGGCCTGCCCCAGACCACCGGCCCGCACATAGGGCGTGGTCAGAAACAGCAGCGGCAGCAGGCAGCGCGCCAGCCAGGGCACCAGT
>JBFHPI010000142.1:0-7466 GCA_041592855.1 Pseudomonas sp. | reverse complement strand
TTATGCGGGATTTTTTATGGGCTGCCATCCATGGCGCCCACCCTTCGGGCCGTCGCTTACCGACGTTAAAAACGGCTCCGGGCAGTTTTTTAGGCCTGCAGTGCGCCATGTATCCCGCTTAGGCTTTATCATTCCGGCAAATCGCCGGACCTGCTCGCTTATGAAATTCGCCATCGCCCTGTTCGCTCCGCCCCATGCCCCCTCCTCGCGCCGCGCCCTGCGTTTCGCCCAGGCGGCATTGGCCGCTGGCCATGAAATCGTACGCCTGTTTTTTTACCAGGACGGCGTACACAGTGCAGCCAGTAATCCGGTCAGCCCCCAGGATGAGCTGAACCTGAATGGCGAGTGGCGCGAGTTTGTTCGTGAGCAAGGACTGGATGCGGTGGTCTGCATCGCCGCCGCCCTGCGGCGCGGGGTGCTGGACGCCCAGGAAGCCGAGCGTTATCAACGCCCGGCAGTGAATCTGCAGGCACCCTGGGAGCTTTCCGGCCTGGGGCAATTACATGAGGCCACGCAGCTGGCCGACCGCCTGATCTGCTTTGGAGGCCCCTGATGAGCAAGTCGATGCTGATTATCAGCCGCCAGGCGCCCTGGGCTGGCCCCTCGGCTCGCGAGGCCCTGGATATCGCCCTGGCCGGCGGCGCCTTCGATCTACCGGTGGGCATGCTGTTTCTTGATGATGGCGTTTTCCAGTTGCTCCCTGACCTGCAACCCACTGCTGTGCAGCAGAAGGATCTGACAGCCAACCTGCAGGCCCTGCCGATGTTTGGCGTCGAAGCCCTTTATGTGGCTGAACGCAGCCTGCAGGAACGTGGCCTGCAGGCACACCCCTTGAGCCTGCCGGTGCAGATGCTGGACGACAGCGCCCTGACGGCCCTGCTCGACCGTTATGACCAGGTGATCACCCTCTGATGGCGACCTTGCATGTTCTATCCCACTCGCCCTTTAGCGACAGCAGCCTGAGCAGCTGTCTGCGCCTGCTCGGCCCGGATGACGGCCTGCTGCTGTGCGGCGACGCCGCCTATGCTCTACAGCCGGGCAGCGCCCAGTGTCTGGCCCTGGAGCTGATGCCGGCAACTATTAGCCTGTTCGCGCTGGACGAAGACCTTGTCGCCCGCGCCCTCAAAGCACCAGCGCGGGTGCAGGTGGTGGATTACCCAGGGTTTGTCGAGCTGAGCTGCCGCTTTGCCAAGGTCAATAGCTGGCTATGAACTGCCTGACTGTGCACGATCAGACTGTGGCGTTGGACAAGGACGGCTATCTACTGGAGCTGACCGACTGGTCCGAGACGGTGGCCGAAGCCCTGGCGCAGCGTGAGGGTATTGAGCTCAGTGCAGAACACTGGGAAATCCTCGAGCTCGTTCGTGGCTTTTATAACGAGTTCCAGCTGTCACCCGCCAATCGCCCGCTGATCAAGTATGTAGCCAGCCAGCTTGGCCCGGAAAAGGGCAACAGCCTGCACCTTAATCGCCTGTTCAATGGCGCTCCCGCCAAACTCGCCGCCAAGCTGGCGGGCCTGCCCAAGCCGACCAATTGCCTATGAATCTTGTCACCCCAGCAGAACACCCCTTCGCCCAGTTCGTCCGCGCCCTCGGCAAGGGCAAGCGCGGTGCACGCAACCTGACCCGCGAAGAAGCCCGCGAAGCCATGGGGATGCTGCTTGACGATAAAGTCGAAGACACTCAGCTCGGCGCCTTTCTGATGCTGTTGCGACACAAGGAGGAAAGTGCCGAGGAAATGGCCGGCTTTGCCGAAGCGGTGCGCGCGCGCTTGCAGGTGCCGCGTCTGCAGATTGACCTGGACTGGCCCAGCTACGCCGGCAAGAAACGTCATCTGCCCTGGTTTCTGCTGGCGACCAAGGCCCTGGCCAATAGCGGCGTCAAGATTCTCCTGCATGGCGGCGGCGCTCATACCGCCGGACGCATGTACAGTGAACAGTTGCTCGAACTGCTGCAGATCCCGCTATGCCGCAACTGGCTTGAGGTGGAGCAGGCCATCAGCACCCAGCACCTGGCCTTTATTCCCCTGGGCGACTGGATGCCGCAACTGCAGAAGATGATCGATCTGCGCAACACCCTCGGTCTACGCTCGCCGATTCATTCGCTGACGCGCATCCTCAACCCGCTAAGCGCCCGCTGCGGCCTGCAGAGCATCTTTCACCCCGGCTATCAGGCCGTGCACCGCGAGGCCAGCCAGCTACTCGGTGATAACGCCATCGTGATCAAGGGGGAAGGCGGCGAAATCGAGATCAACCCGGATGCCATCAGCCACCTCTATGGCACGGCCAATGGCCAGAACTGGGATGAGGACTGGCCGGCTCTGGCGGCCCAGCGCCATGTCAAACCGCAGTCGCTGAACCCTGCCCATCTAGCGGCCTTCTGGCGCGGCGAAATCGCCGATGATTACGGCCGACTTGCTGTACTGAGCACCATGGCGCTGGCTCTGCGAGCCCTGGGACTGCCCTACGAAGAGGCCATGAAGCAGGCGCAGCAGCGCTGGGATACACGCGAAATATCGATTTAATCAATATTTTTATGCGGTTATTTCTACTTTTTAATCGACTCTATCCGAATACACTGATGTCCTACCCCAACGTCAGAGGAGTCAGGAATGGGTCTGTTAATCGAGGGACGCTGGCATGACCAGTGGTACGACACCTCCACAGATGGTCGTTTCAAGCGCGAAAGTGCCAAGCGCCGTCACTGGGTCACAGTCGATGGCAGCCCCGGCCCCAGCGGCGAAGGCAATTTCAAGGCTCAGGCCGGGCGCTACCACCTGTATGTTTCCCTCGCCTGCCCCTGGGCCCACCGCACCCTGATTTTGCGCAGGCTCAAGGGCCTGGATAAGCTGATCGATGTCTCGGTCGTCAGCTGGTTGATGGGTGAGAACGGCTGGACATTCGACACCCGCCATGGCTCCAGCGGTGATGCGCTGGATGGCTTCGAGTTTATGCACCAGCGCTACACCGCCGACGACGCCAACTACAGCGGGCGGGTAACCGTGCCACTGCTATGGGACAAACAGCAGCAGTGCATCGTCAGCAACGAGTCTGCGGACATCATCCGCATGTTCAACTCGGCCTTCGATGAATTGACCGGCAATACCCTGGACTTTTACCCGGTCGCCTTGCGTGGCGAAATCGACGCGCTTAACCAGCGCATCTACCCCGCGATCAATAATGGTGTGTACCGCGCCGGTTTCGCCACCACCCAGGCGGCCTACGAAGAAGCTTTTAGCGAGCTGTTCGCCGAACTGGATGCATTGGATAAACGCCTCGGCGAACAACGCTATCTGGCCGGTGAGTACCTGACCGAAGCCGACTGGCGGCTGTTTACCAGCCTGATCCGCTTCGATGCCGTGTATTACGCTCACTTCAAGTGCAACCTGCGCCGCATCGAGGATTACCCGCAGCTCTCCAATTGGTTACGTGAACTCTACCAGTGGCCTGGCATAGCGCAGACGCTGGACATGGCGCATATCAAACGGCATTACTATTGCAGCCACCGCAATATCAATCCGAGCGGCATCGTGCCATACGGCCCTGCCCTGGACTTCGATCGGCCCCATGATCGTGGCCGCTTAGCGGGCCTGGGAATTGCCAAGCGCTAAACAGCGCCTGGCTGGTGCTTTCAGGTGTCGGCTTGGGCGCCTTCGAACCAGGCCAGTTTATCCCTGAGTTTCACCACCTCACCGACTATTACCAAGGTCGGCGCATGCACCTCATGCTCGGCCACCAACGCCGCCAGATTGGCCAGGGTGCCAGTTATCACCCGCTGCTGCTGGGTGGTGCCCTGCTGGATCAGGGCCGCTGGAGTGCTGGCGGCGCGGCCATGGGCAATCAGCTGCGCGCAAATCTGTGGCAGCCCCACCAGCCCCATATAGAACACCAGGGTCTGACTGGGTGCAGCCAGCTCGTTCCAGGGCAGATTGAAGCTGCCGTCCTTGAGATGACCGGTGACAAAGCGCACCGACTGGGCATGATCGCGATGGGTCAGGGGAATGCCGGCATAGGCGGCGCAACCACTCGCCGCCGTAATACCCGGTACCACCTGGAACGGAATGCCATGAGCCGCCAGCTCTTCGATTTCCTCCCCCCCACGCCCGAAGATAAAGGGATCACCACCTTTCAGACGCAGTACGCGCTTGCCTTCCTTGGCCAGGGTGACCAGACGCTGGTTGATCTGCTCCTGCGGCAAGGTATGTTCGGCGCGCTGTTTGCCCACGTAGATGCGCTCGGCATCACGTCGGCACAGCTCGATAATGGCCGGGGCCACCAGGCGGTCGTAGAGCACCACATCGGCCTGCTGCATCAGGCGCAGGGCGCGGAAAGTCAGCAGGTCAGGATCGCCCGGACCAGCCCCCACCAGATAGACCTCCCCCAGGGCACGGGGAGCGCTACCGGCGATTTTTGCCTCCAGCAGGCGCTGCGCTTCCTGCTGCTTACCGGCGAACACACTCTCGGCAATTTGCCCCTGAAATACATCCTCCCAGAACACCCGACGCTGCTGCACATCCGGGAACAACCCCTTGATCTGAGCGCGAAAGCGCTTGGCCAGGCCGGCCAGTTGGCCATAGGTGGCGGGAATCCAGGTTTCGATCTTGGCCCGGATCAGACGAGCCAGCACCGGCGCATCGCCACCGCTGGTAATGGCCACGATTAAAGGTGAACGGTCAACGATGGCGGGGAAGATCACACTGCACAGTTTGGGCGCGTCCACCACATTGACCGGAATGCCCAGGGCCTGGGCCTGGGCTGAAATCTGCGCGTTGAGCGGCTCGTTATCGGTGGCGGCAATCACCAGGCAGATACCCTGCAGATCCGCCTCGGCATAGCCGCGCAGGTGCAGTTCACCGGCGCCCTGCTCCACCATCAGCCGTAACTCGTCACGAATTTCCGGCGCCACCACCCGCAGCCGCGCACCCGCGTCGCTTAGCAGGCGCGACTTGCGCAAAGCCACCTCGCCGCCGCCGACAACCAGCACCAGACGATCCTGCAGCTTGTGAAATAACGGTAGGAAATCCATAGAGCAGCTCCCGGCGGCAAGCTCCAAGCCTCAAGCACAACTACATTTACGTGCAGTTGAAGCATGCGGCTTGACGCTGTTTTAGATAACTTCGATGCCGCCCATATAGGGCTTGAGCACTTCCGGCACGCGAATGCTGCCATCGGCCTGCTGGTAGTTCTCCAGCACCGCCACCAGGGTGCGCCCCACCGCCAGACCGGAGCCATTGAGGGTGTGCACCAGCTCTGGCTTGCCGGTTTCCGGGTTGCGATAGCGCGCTTGCATACGGCGGGCCTGGAAGTCACCGCAGTTGGAGCAGGAGGAAATCTCGCGGTATTTCTCTTGGCTCGGCACCCAGACCTCCAGGTCATAGGTCTTCACCGCACCAAAGCCCATATCCCCGGTACACAGGGCCAGTTTGCGGTACGGCAATTCCAGCAGTTGCAAGACGCGTTCGGCGTTGGCGGTCAGGCTTTCCAGGGCCTCGAAGGACTTGGACGGTTCGACGATCTGCACCATCTCGACCTTGTCGAACTGATGCTGGCGAATCATGCCGCGGGTATCACGCCCCGAGGCGCCCGCTTCACTGCGGAAGCACGGCGTATGGGCGACGAACTTTATCGGAAGCTGCTTGGCGTCGAGGATTTCGCCAGCAACGATATTGGTCAGCGACACCTCAGCGGTCGGGATCAGGTAAAGATCGGCCTGATCAACGCGGCTGATCTTGAACAGATCTTCCTCGAACTTGGGCAGCTGGCCGGTGCCCTGCAAGGCTGGGGCCTGCACCAGATAAGGGGTATAGGCCTCTTCGTAGCCGTGCTCGCTGGTGTGCAGGTTGATCATAAATTGCGCCAGGGCGCGGTGCAGGCGGGCAATAGGCCCGCGCATAATGGAAAAGCGCGCGCCAGAGAGCTTGGCGGCGGTTTCAAAATCCAGCCAGCCGTGCTGCTCGCCCAGGGCCACATGGTCCTGCACCGGGAAGTCGAAGCTGCGCGGTGTGCCCCAGCGCGACACCTCGACGTTGCCCTCTTCATCCTCACCCACCGGCACCGACTCATGAGGCAGATTGGGGATATTCAGCAGCAGATTGTCCAGCTCGGTCTGGATGGCATCCAGCTCGCGCTTGCCCGACTCCAGATCGCTGCCCATCTGGTCGACTTCCGCCAGCAAGGGGGCGATGTCTTCGCCGCGCGCCTTGGCCTGGCCAATGGCCTTGGAACGGCTGTTGCGCTCGGCCTGCAGTTGCTCGGTACGGGTCTGCACCGCCTTGCGCTGACTTTCCAGGGCCTCAAAACGAGCCACATCGAGAACAAAACCACGGGTTGCCAGGCGCTCTGCCACTTCATGGAGCTGGCTGCGGACGAGTTTGGAATCAAGCATGTTGGGGTCTCAACGAATCACGGAAAGTTGCATGGCTGGGCCATGGCGCAAGATGTCGCGCAGTTTAAGGCTTTAGGGTGCGGCTACGCCAATTTCAGTGCAGCAAGCGGGCCAGGGCCAGACCGGCCCAGGCAGCCAGCACCCCGCCGAGCAGGCTGCACAGCATATAGGCCAGGGCTTCGGGCAGGCGCCCACCCTCCATCAGCTTGAGCAGTTCCAGGCTGAAGGAGGAAAAGGTGGTAAAGCCGCCCAGCACCCCGACAATCAACCCCGCACGCAGCTCCAGGGGCAGATCGGTGCGCAGCAGGAACAGGCCGGAGAGCAGGCCGATCAACAGGCAACCGAGGATATTGACGCTCAGGGTGCCCAGGTAGAAGTGCCGTGGCCAGTGGTTGGCCACCCAGGCTGCAGTAAAAAACCGCAACAAGCTGCCCACAGCACCACCCGCAGCGACGGCAATGGCGACGCGAATCATGGTTTTCTCCGTTGGCGTGGGCTGGCCTGATCCTGAGCCCTGAGACGCTGCAGCTTCTCGCCGATCTTCAGCTCCAGACCGCGGGGTACCGGTTGATAGTACTGACGGGGCTCCAGGCTCTCGGGAAAGTAATCTTCGCCGGCCGCATAGGCTTCGGGCTCGTCATGGGCATAGCGATATTCGTCGCCATAGCCCAATTCCTTCATCAGCTTGGTCGGCGCATTGCGCAGGTGCAGCGGCACCTCCTGACTGCCCTGCTCCGCGGCATCGCGCATGGCGGCCTTGAAAGCCATATACACCGCGTTGCTCTTCGGCGCGCAGGCCAGGTAAACGATGGCCTGGGCCACCGCCAGTTCACCCTCGGGGCTGCCCAGGCGCTCCTGCACATCCCAGGCGTTGAGGCACAGGGTCAGGGCCCGGGGGTCGGCGTTGCCGATATCCTCGCTGGCCATGCGCACCACCCGGCGGGCGATATACAGCGGGTCGCAGCCGCCATCGAGCATGCGCGCAAACCAGTACAGGGCACCATCGGGGCTGGAGCCGCGTACCGACTTGTGCAGGGCAGATATCTGGTCGTAGAAGGCTTCGCCGCCCTTGTCGAACCGCCG
>JBFHPI010000141.1:0-7532 GCA_041592855.1 Pseudomonas sp. | reverse complement strand
TTGGCCAGCATCGGCAGATCCTGGCCGACCAGGTTCGAACCGAGGCCGAGCTGCGGAATCACGTTGCCGGTCAGTTGCAGCGAGATGAAGATGGCCGGAATCGTGTAGGCCAGGATCAGCACGATGTATTGCGCCACCTGGGTGTAGGTGATGCCCTTCATGCCACCGAATACCGCGTAGGCGAAGACCACGGCTGCAGCGATCCAGATACCGGTGGAGTTGCTCACCTCGAGGAAGCGCGAGAAGGCCACACCGGCACCGGCCATCTGACCGATCACGTAGGTGACGGAGATGATCACCAGGCAGATCACCGCAGTCAGACGCGCACCGCGGCTGTAGAAGCGGTCACCGATAAAGTCCGGCACGGTGAACTTGCCGAATTTGCGCAGGTAGGGTGCCAGCAGCATCGCCAGCAGCACATAACCGCCGGTCCAGCCCATCAGGAAGGAGGAGTTGGCATAACCGCCCGCGGCGATCAGACCGGCCATGGAGATAAAGGAGGCGGCCGACATCCAGTCAGCAGCAGTCGCCATACCATTGGTGACGGGGTGGACACCACCGCCGGCGACGTAGAACTCTTTGGTGGACCCGGCACGCGCCCAGATGGCGATGCCGATGTAGAGGGCGAAGGACGCCCCTACGAACAACATGTTGATAACGAATTGGCTCATGACCCTTACTCCTCGACGCCGAATTCTTTATCGAGTCTGTTCAGTCTCCACGCGTAGTGAAAAATGAGCCCGATAAAGGCCAGGATGGAACCCTGCTGGGCAAACCAGAATCCGAGGTCGGAGCCGCCAACCGAGATGCCCGCGACCAGGGGGCGCAGGATCATGGCGAAGCCAAAGGAAACCAGCGCCCAGACAATCAGGCTCCAGGTGATGAGCCGCACATTGGCTTTCCAATATGCGGTGGCATTTGCTTGTTCAGAAGTCATAACCCCTCCGGATTTATTATTTTCATGCAGCTTCAAGCTAGCAGCAGGTTGTGCCAAGCGCACAGCTAGACCTTGGTCTTAGCCTGCCGAAGCTCTTTCCGGAGAGTTATTTTTTCGCTTAATTAACAAACACTTGGCGTACCTATGAAACAGCCCTGGCGGGTCATGGCCCACTTTCGTCTAACAGGCGCGCCAGCCCGGCGCCGGGCAGATCGGCCAACGGCCAGCACAAGGGCCGCGTTTGCACCGCGCCAACCTTGTCACTGTCACCTCGGGCCTGGACAAACAGGCGCGTGATTCGCCGCGCCAGCAGATGCCCCAGACGCGCGTCCTCACGCAAGCCGATATGCCCGCTCATGACCGATACCACAAACGGTAGAAACCCAGCCCCAGCAGCAACGCCAGTTGCCCCATGGCCGCACAGAGGCTGAGAAAGGACTGCACCGCACGGTTCTGCGTGGCATCGGCCAGGCCCGTCAGGTTGTGCCAGAAACCCTCCGGTAATAGCAGCAGACTCATCTGGGCCAGGGGTTTGCCGCTCAGCATCAGGCCCTCGATCAGACTGAACTGGCCGACAAACATCAGGCCCACCAGCAGCAAGGCCACGACCAGCAAGCCTAGGGCGCAGCAGGCGGAAAATTGCAGGATAAAACGCATCGTGTTGTCCTCCTTGGTGGGGCGGCCGGGCCGCCCTGCCTTGCGCTCAGGAACGCTCGGCTTGCAGGTTGAGCTCAGCCTGCGCGCCGGGCATGCCCAGGCTGCGACCCACGCTGTACCAATCCAGTTTGCGGGTCAACCACATAAAACCGGCGAGCACGGCAAACACCAGCAGCGAGCCCAGCAAGAGGGCGTAATCTTCAGCACCGAGCACCCCGAACAACAGGCCATAGAGCAGCCCCAGCAGGCCGGCGAAGGCGCTGCCACGCAGGGCGCTGCCCAGCACATGGCTGACATAGAAACCGATCAGCACCACGCAGGCGACCGCCGCGATGGCATAGGCCAGGGCAAAACCCAGGTGCTCGGAGAGCGACAGCAAGAGCAGGTAGAACAGCGCCAGCGACATACCCACCAGGGCGTACTGCACCGGGTGCACCGCCAGGCGGCCCAGCACCTCACAAAGAAAGAACAAGGCGAAGGTCAGGCCGATAAACAGCAGCGCATATTTGATCGAGCGCTCGGTCTTCAGGTACTGATCCACCGGATCGACGAAACTCACACCAAAATGCCTATCCCCCAGGCCCTGGCAGCTGCCCTTGGTCACGCAGGTCTGCAGCACCTGCTCCATATCCGTGGCAAAAAAGCTGGTCTGCCACAGGGCGCTGAAGCCAGCGCTGTCGACTTCGCGGCTGGCAGGAAGGTATTCACCGACAAAGCTGGGGTGTGGCCAGTCAGAACTCAGTTCGACCCGGCTGTCGCGGCCCACCGGGGTGATGCCGAGCTGCTCGGTGCCCTGCAGCTTGAGGTTGAAGGCAAACGCCAGGGGCTGCTCGCCTCGACTGTCGAGGGCCGGCAGCAGGGCATGCACCCCGCTACCGAAGCGCTCGTCGCCGCTACCTGGGGCGAAGCTCAGGCTGGTTCCCTGAAATTGCAGCTTGAGATCACTGCTGATGCCGCGAATATCGCTTATCCCCACCGTCAGAAAAGGCCGCTCGAAGCGGTACTGCGCCAGATTCGCCCCAAGGCCCAGATTCGCCGGCAACTTGAAGCTGCCACTGACCTGATTGTCGCTGCGATACAACAATGCCTTGTAGATACCTCGGGCGCGCTGCTCGGTATCCACATGGCCGTTAAGCACAAAGGTTTCTGGCAGGAAGTACAAACGCCCGCGGCTCTGTCGCTCCTCCTGATAGCGCTCACCGGTCTTGGCGTGGGTTTTCCACTCCAGCCAATGGCGGGTGTAGGGCAACACCAGGATCGGCCCGGTGATCTGCTGGCGATAGCTGGAACTGCGCGCGATATCCTGCAGCACTGCCTCGCGCTGATATTGCCGCTCATTGACCAGCCCCTCGATCATCGCCAGGGGGATCAGTAAAAGCAGCGTCAACAGGGCTATGGCGCCCAGTTTGAAGCCCAGGGTACGGTTCATGCTGCACACTCCGATGCAATTGAGGTGCAGCCAGTCTGGGCCAGGCGGGTGGAGGCTTTATGGAGCGCAGATGGAGATTGGGTGAAGAGTGTTGCCGCTCGCGCTGCCTGAGCCAGGCAGCGCCGTGGCCACCGACCCTTGTTCACAGCGGCCAAACCTTTGTAGTCTGGGTCTCACGGTCCAGGCTCCGGGCCTGGCGAATACGTCCCTGGCCGGCTCCTGAGGCCGCGTCTGGCATCCTTGCTGAACGCCACGAGGTCCCTCAAGGGGCTTTGTTTTCTCCGTCCACCGTGCGACCCCGACCCTATGAAGCCCACAGACGCTGACACTCGCCCCAGCCAAGACGCCGCCAACCGCAGCGCCAGTGATCAGATCATCCAGGCGCTCGCGGCCGGCAAGAACAAGCGCGTACGCAAGCTGCTCGCACGCATGCATCCGGCCAAGGTCGCCGCCCTGCTTGAGCTGTTGCAGGGCGAGCAACGCCAGGCGCTCTGGCAGCAGATCGAACCGAGCCGCGAAGGCCGCATCCTGCCGCACCTTAATATCCGCCTGCGCCGCGAGCTGGCCGGCGACCCGGCCGAGGCACCGCACGGCGAACAGCCGATGCCGCAAGAAGCGGGCAAGGCCGAAATCAATCACCTGGAGGCGCTGCGCGACGCCCTCGGGCAAAAGAAACTCAAGCGGGTCGGCAAGCTGCTGCACCGCATGCACCCGGCCAAGGTCGCCGGCCTGCTCGAGGCGCTGCCGCCGGACGAGCGACGCAGCGTCTGGAGCATGGTCGAGACCGAGCGGGCCGGTAAGGTCCTGATCTACCTGCATGACGAGATCCGGGTCGCCCTGGCCCTGGAGTTGGACCTGGATGACCTGATCGCCTCGGCCAGCCACCTGGAACTGGATGACCGTGTCGACCTGATCCAGAGTCTGCCCAGCGCCCTGGGGAGCAAGCTGTTGCGCGCCAGCAGCGCCAGCCAGCGCAGCCAGCTCGAATCAATGCTGGCCTACCCGGAAAACTCCGCCGGCGGCCTGATGAACGCCGACGCCATCCAGATCCGCGCCGACGTCAAGGTAAGCACCGTGTTGCGTTACCTGCGCCTGCTGGAAACCCTGCCGCCGCATACCGACCTGCTGATGGTGGTCGATCGCAAGGGCCACTATCAGGGCGGGCTGCGCCTGAGCGTGCTGGTCACCGCCGACCTGGAGCGTCAGGTGGCCGAACTGCTGGACAGCGCCATCGTCGGCATTGCCGCCAGCGCCACTGGCAGCGAGGTCGACCAGCGCTTCAAGGAACTCGACCTGCTGTCCGCCCCGGTGGTGGATGAGGAAAATCGGGTGATTGGCCGCATCACCCTGGACGATGTGGCCGACCTGATGCGCGAAGACTCCGAGCGCACCCTGATGCAGATGGCCGGCCTGAATGACGAAGCCGATATCTTCGCCCCGGTCCTGGTCAGCTCGCGCCGCCGCGCGGTGTGGCTGGGCATCAACCTGATCACCGCCTTCAGCGCCGCCTGGGTCATCGGCCTGTTCCAGGTCACCCTCGAGCAACTGGTGGCCCTGGCCGTGCTGATGCCGATCGTGGCGAGCATGGGCGGTATCGCCGGCAGCCAGACCCTGACCCTGGTGATTCGCGGTCTGGCCCTGGGCCAGGTGCAGAAAGGCAACCTGCGCATCCTGCTCAACCGCGAGCTGGGCATCTCCATCCTCAACGGCCTGCTCTGGGCCGTGGTCATCGCCCTCCTGGCCGTACTCTGGTTCGGCCACTGGGGACTGGGTGCGGTGCTCGGCAGCGCCATCCTGATCAACCTGTTGTGCGCGGCGCTGGCGGGCTGGGGCATCCCCCTGCTGCTCGACCGCATGGGCATCGATCCGGCCCTGGCCGGCAGCGTGATCCTGACCACGGTGACCGATATCGTCGGCTTCTTCGCCTTCCTCGGCCTGGCCAGCGTGCTGCTGCTATAGCCTGTGGTGCAAGCGCCCTGCGCTTACAGCAGCCTGTTGCCTGATCGGCGCCCGCCCCGGAGCTCAGGCCTGGGGCAGGCGCAGACGGACCTCGACGCCGCCCGCAACATTGCCGATGAGCAACGTCCCGCCATGCAACTCGGCCACCTCTTGCACGAAGTTCAGGCCCAATCCGGTGCTTTTGCGTCCACTGGCCGGGCGTGGCAGGGAATAGAAACGCTCGCTCAGACGGGCCAGGGCGTAGTCGGGAATGGGTTCGGCCTGGTTGAACAGGCGTAGCTCGAGCTGCCCGGCACGGGCCTCGGCACTGAAACGGATGAGGCCGCGGGGCGGGGTAAAATCCAGGGCATTGTCCAGCAGATTGGCCAGGGCCTGGCGCAGCAGAAAGGCCTCACCGCGTACCCACAGGTCGGCACCAAGCTGGTTTTCGATGTGCAGATCGGCCGCCTCGATACGGGCCATCTGCGCCTGCAGCAGCGACTCGACCAGCGTCCGCAGCGGCACCCTCACCTGCTCCTCCAGGCCCTGGCGCTGCTCGACCTGGGCCAGGTGCAGCAGGCGCTCGATCAGCTGCTGCAGGCGCGCACTTTCCTGCTGGATATTGGCTACAAAACGCTGACGCTGCTCGGCCGGCATCTCACCCTCGAGCAGTTCGGCAGCCCCGCGAATGGCCGCCAGCGGGCTTTTCAGCTCATGGGTCAGGGTGTGCACATAACGCTCCACGTAAGCCTTGCCTTCCAGCTCGGTGCGCATGCGCTCCAGGGCGTGCGCCAACTGGCCAAGCTCGCCGCCGCGGACTCTGGGCAGCTCGGCACGCTGCCCGGCACTGACGGTCTGGGCGTAGCGGGTGAGCTTGCCCAGGGCCGCGCTGAGCCACCAGGACAGCAGTGCACCAATCAACAGACCCAGGCTGATCAGCCCGGCGCCAAGCCAGCCCAGGCGCGCCTGCGAGCGTTCGATATAGGGCTGCAGGCTGCGGTTGGGCTTGGCCACCGAGACCACGCCGATAATCCGTTCGCCATCCCTGATCGGTGCCGCCACATACATCACCGAGGAGTCCGGGTCATTCGGGTCTTCCTTGGTCGAGCGCGCGCCGTACTCGCCGCGCAGGGTGAGCAAGACATCGTTCCAGCGCGAATAGTCCTGGCCCACCGCCACGCCGGTCGAGTCGAGCAGGACGATGCCCTGGGCATCGGTGACATAGATGCGATGGTTGACCTGGGTTTTCTCCACCCCCCAGATCTGCGCCTGGGGTTGGCGCTGGCCGTAGGCGGCGAGCAGCTCGGGCAGGCGACTGTGCTGCAGGCTGCCGGCCTTGACCTCGTCACGCAGGATCTCGGCCAGCAGGTTGGCGGTGTCCACCAGGGTTTCCTCGGTGCTCTGGCGCACGCCGGGGCGGATCTCGTCCATCACCGTGCTCAGCACGAACCAGCCGGCCAGGCCGACAAAGAGGAAATAAACCAGGAAGATGCGTATGCCCAATGGCATCAGGCATGCCTCGGCGAGTAGCTGTAGCCCAGGCCGCGATGGGTCTGGATCGGCTCGGCCGCGGCCGCCACCTGACGCAGCTTGGCACGCAGGCTTTTGATATGGCTGTCGATGCTGCGCTCGTAACCGGCGTCGCTGGCCACCCCCAGGCCATCGAGCAGCTGTTCGCGGGAAAACACCCGCTCGGGCTGGGCCAGCAGCAACTGCAGCAGGCGGAATTCGTGCCGGGTCAGGCTCAGCAGCTCGCCGTGGTAATGGATCTGCACGCGCTCGCCATCCACCTGAAAGGGGCCTGAAGGCACCTCCTCCGGGGCCGCCTCGCGGGGCGCCGTGCGCTTGAGGATGGCCTTGACCCGGGCCGCCACCTCACGCGGGCTGAAGGGTTTGACCACATAATCATCGGCGCCGATCTCCAGCCCCACCACTCGGTCGATCTCCTCGCTGCGGGCGGTGAGAAAGATCACCGGCACCTCGGAAAACCGCCGCAGGCGTTTGCACACCTCGAAGCCGCTGATATCCGGCAGGCCGACATCGAGGATCAACAGGTCGGCAGGCGTGCACTGCTGCGCGGCCAGGGCCTGTTCGCCCAGGCTCAACCAGCTGCTGCTAAAGCCCTCGCCCTGCAGGGCGAAGATCAGGGTGTCGGCGATGGCGGCTTCGTCTTCGACAATCAGAATATGCGGCATGGGCGTCCTGCTCCGGGCAACTGGCGGGGAGCCTGAGCCAGCCGGTCGATAGCGTCAAGGGTAAGCCCCCTGCAAACGGGCGATCGCCTTAGACACTATTTAAGCTCTCGCAAGCTTGAGTCCTGCAAGGCGCCACGTCAGTAACAGCCTCCGGCTGGTCAAAACAGGCGAGACACGAAGCGCAGCGCAGTAACAGCCGTAGGCTGGCCCGCCGGGTGAGCGCAGCGAATCAAGCGGAGTGTACTGTTGTACATGGGCATTACTCGCTTCGCTCGCCCCTTCGGGGCCGCACTAAAGTGCGCTAGCCGCAAGCGGCTTCCGACCGGGCTGGCGCACCAGCCTGTTTTTAACGCAGCAGGGCCGACGCGCAGCAGAT
>JBFHPI010000140.1:0-7571 GCA_041592855.1 Pseudomonas sp. | reverse complement strand
GCAGCAGAGCTCAGAGGCTTAGATCGCGGATGCTCTCACGCAGCATCTGGAAGTCATATTCGGACAAGCCGACGTATTCAAGCACCAGCTCTTCAATGCACTGCCACTCATGGTCTTCGACCTGACCACCGAGCACCCTGTGGCTGGCACAGATATGCTCGGCCATCTTGAGAATGGCCAGCAACGTCTTGAGCTGAGCGTCGCCGGACTCGTCGCGGAAGATAGCCAGGGCGTTGTGATGGCTGGCGATGGCCTCACACAGGTGCAGCGGCAGGTTCCAGGACTTGGCCACGTAATAGCCGACCACCGCATGGTTGGTGTTGAGCAGGCGGTTCTCGGTATCGACGATTCGGCGATCGTCGCTGGCACTGGCATAGGCCTCCTCCAGCACCGTCATATAGTGCGGGAAGCGCTTGATCATGAGCGGGATACCACAGTTGTGGAACAGCCCCAGGGTGTAGGCCTCATCGGCAGCCTGGTAGCCGATGCGCTTGGCCAGACTCAAGCAGGTCATGGCCACATCCTGGGCAGTGTCCCAGAAGCGATTGAGAGTGACGATGGCCTCGTCGGTCAGCTCGCCGCGGATCGACTGGGCATTGATCAGGTTGATCACCGTATTGCAGCCCAGCAGATTGACCGCCTGCTGGATCGAGGCAATGCGGTTGGTCAGGCCAAAGAAGGGCGAGTTGACCACCTTGAGCAAGGCCCCTGAAAGCCCCGGATCCTGACTGATCAGCTTGGCGATGGCCCGCAGATCCGGACTCGGCATGATCTGCTCCATCTGCAGATCGACCATGATCTGCGGCTGCGGCGGCACGCTGATGCCCTGCAGAACCTGCTGGATATATTCGGCGCTGAGTTCTTGAGCCATGACGATTAGACAACCGAAAATGTTATGTGAAGCACAGTCTAGCCAAAGCCAGGGGACTTCGGCAGCCGACTTTTGTAAACGCCCCTCGATCACCGAAGGCGTTATAATTTCGCTCTTTTTCCGGAGTCCCCCAGCATGTCCCTGCCCAGCCTGCGCCTTAAAGCCAATGCCGATCGACGCCTGCGCGCCGGCCATCTGTGGGTCTACAGCAACGAGATCGACGTCGCCGCGACGCCACTGGGCGGCTTTGCCGCAGGCGAGCAGGCGATCCTCGAAGCCGCTGGCGGCAAGCCCCTGGGCATCGTTGCCTTGAGCCCTAACAACCTGATCTGCGCCCGCCTGCTGTCACGCGACACCAAGCACCTGCTGGACAAGTCACTGCTGGTGCACCGCCTCAACGTTTGCCTGTCCCTGCGCGAGCGCCTGTTCGACCAGCCCTGCTATCGCCTGGTCTACGGCGACTCCGACCTGCTGCCGGGCCTGGTGGTGGATCGTTTCTTCGACATTCTGGTGGTACAGCTGGCTTCCGCCACCATGGAGCGGCACAAGGATGAGGTACTCGCTGCCCTGATCCAGGTGTGCAAACCCAGCGGCATCCTGTTCAAGAACGACTCAGCCGCCCGCGATGCCGAGGGCTTGGAGCGTTATGTCGACACCGCCTTCGGCGTGGTGCCGGAGTGGGTGGCCCTGGAAGAGAACGGGGTGAAGTTCGAGGCACCGGTGATCGAGGGGCAGAAGACCGGCTGGTTCTATGACCACCGCATGAACCGTGCGCGCCTGGCGCCCTACGTCAAGGGCAAGCGCATACTCGACCTGTTCAGCTATATCGGCGGCTGGGGTGTGCAGGCCGCCGCCTTCGGCGCCAGCGAAGTGTTCTGCGTGGACGCCTCAGGCTTCGCCCTCGACGGTGTGGAGCGCAATGCCACGCTCAATGGCTGCGCCGAGCAGGTCACCTGCGTGGAAGGCGATGTATTCGCCGCCCTGCGCGAGCTGAAGAGCGCCGAAGAGCGCTTCGATGTGGTGATCGCCGACCCACCCGCCTTTATCAAGCGCAAGAAGGACATCAAGAACGGCGAAGCCGCCTATCGCCGCCTCAACGAAACCGCCATGCGCCTGCTGAACAAGGACGGCATCCTGGTCAGCGCCAGCTGCTCCATGCACCTGGAAGAAGACCACCTGCAGAACATCCTGCTGACCAGCGCTCGCCACCTGGACCGCAATATCCAGCTGCTCGAACGCGGTGCCCAGGGCCCCGATCACCCGGTGCACCCGGCCATCGCCGAGACCCGCTATATCAAGAGTCTGACCTGCCGGCTGCTGCCCAACAGCTAGGGTCTGTTGCCGGTTCATCACGAGCCGCGTTGCTGGGAGAAATGGTCCCCGGTTAAGCCGCGCCCGCTCCCGGCGGGCTTGCGGCATTCACCCCATACCTGGGGATTGCGCAGGACGCAGGTAATGGTTGCTCCCTTGCCAAGTCCTGCAACAACAGCGGGGGCCATTTCCCGCGCAACCCGAAGGGCCGGGCCTGTTTTTAAGCGATGCTGCGTTTCTCGTCGCTTATTTGGAATGACCAAACCGCGCTCCTCATGCCTTGCCTCGCGTAAAAACAGGCTCCGGCGCGGCCGTAAATGAAACGGCAACACCCTGCACCTGCCGCGTGCATGGCGGCAGGTGCAGCGTCCCGTTGCGCCCCAAAGTGTTACCCCGCACCCCAGTCTCCTGGCATAAACCCGCCCCTGTACTAAGCTTGAAAAGCTGAACGATGCGTCAGCCGTGGCGTTGCCAACGGCTGGCCTGCATATTGCTATCCCAGTGGCAAATCAGGTTGGCCCGACACCAGAAGAAACGAGGCCCGCCGCTTTGCACAGTCGAACCACGGGCCATAAGCCGCCGGTTCGTTTTCAAGGAATATGGGGAGGGGTATGGCTGACCTGGCTGGGGACAAACCGTTCCTGCAATTTACCAATGTAAAGAAGACCTACGACCACAAGTCACTGGTGGTCAAAGACTTCAACCTGGATGTGGCCAAGGGCGAATTCATCACCCTGCTCGGCCCCTCCGGCTCCGGTAAGACCACCTGCCTGATGATGCTCGCCGGTTTCGAGGACGTGACCAGTGGCGAAATCCTGATCAACGGCCGCTCGGTCACCAGCATCGCCCCCTACGCGCGCAATATCGGCATGGTGTTCCAGCAGTACGCCCTGTTCCCCCATATGACCCTGCGCGAGAACCTGGCCTACCCGCTGAAGATCCGCAAACGGCCCAAGGACGAGATTCGCGCCAAGGTTGACGAGTACCTGTCCCTGGTGGAGCTGCTGGACTTCGGCAACCGCTACCCCGGCCAGCTCTCCGGCGGCCAACGGCAGCGCGTGGCCCTGGCCCGGGCGCTGATCTTCGCCCCGGATATCGTGCTGATGGACGAGCCCCTGGGCGCCCTGGACAAGAAACTGCGCGAGCAGATGCAGTTCGAGATCAAGCGTCTGCACGAGCAGCTCGGCTTCACCGTGATCTATGTAACCCACGACCAGACCGAAGCCCTGACCATGAGCGACCGCATCGCCGTATTCAACAACGGCATCGTCCAGCAGTGCGCGCCGCCCCATGTGCTCTATGAACGCCCGGCCAATCTGTTCGTCGCCGACTTTATTGGCGAGAGCAACAAACTCAAGGGCGTGATCGAGAACGTGTCCGAAGACAGCGTGCAGGTGCGCCTGGAGGACGGCGGCCTGGTCAGCACCCTCAAGGCCAACTGCACCGAAGTGGGCCTGCCGACCACGGTGTCCATCCGCCCGGAGAAGCTCAGCTTCAACGACCGCCTGGGCGGCGCCGGCAATCAGGTGATGGCGCGCTTTGTCACCCGCCACTATGTCGGCGAATACATCCGCTACCACTTCGAGACTGCTGACGGCACCGAACTGGTGGTCAAGAACATGAATGACAGCAGCGCCCCGCAACTCAGTGCCAAGGAAGAAGTCGCCCTGGCCTGGCTACCACAAGACAGCCAGGCCCTGGATCGTCCCATCGCGTGACCCTACCAACCGAAGCAATGGAGCATCGTAATGGCTAGAACACTGACCACCCGCTTTTCCACCTTCGCCCTGGCTGCGGCCCTGGGCACGGCAAGCTTTGCCGCCAGCGCCCAGGACAGCCTGACCGTCGTATCCTGGGGCGGCGCTTATGGCGCGGCCCAGCAGAAGCACGTGATCGATCCCTATATGAAGGAAACCGGGGTCAAGGTGCTGTTCGAGGATTACTCGGGCGGCGTGGCCGAGATCAAGGCCCAGGTTGAGTCCGGCAATATCCAGTGGGACGTGGTCGACTTCGAAGTGATCGACCTGGAGCGGGCCTGCTCCGAAGGTCTGCTGGAAACCCTGGATCACAGCGTGCTGCCCGCTGGTATCGACGGCACCCCGGCTGCCGACGACTTTATCCCCGAAGCCCTGGCCAGCGACTGCGCCGTGGGCAATATCGTCTGGTCGGTGGTGTTCGCCTACAACGAGCAGACCATCGGCGGGACCAAGGCCGCGAGCATCGGCGACTTCTTCGACACCAGCAAGATTCCCGGCAAGCGCGCCATGCGCAAGCGCCCCCAGGTGAACATGGAATGGGCCCTGCTGGCCGATGGCGTGGCGCCCAAGGACGTCTATGAAGTGCTGTCCACCCCGGAAGGCCAACAGCGCGCCTTCGACAAGCTGGCCACCATCAAGAACGATATCGTCTGGTTCGACTCCTGGTCCCAGGCCCCACAGCTGCTCAACGACGGCGGCGCCGTCCTGGTGCAGTCGGCCAACGGGCGTTTCTATGATGCCATTCGCCAGGAAAACAAACCCTTCGTGATCGTCTGGGACGGCCATGTCTATGACCTGGATGCCTGGGCCATCGTCAAGGGCTCGAAGAAGAAGGATCTGGCCGTGCAGTTCATCAACTACGCCACCGGCTCCAAGCCCCTGGCCGGCATGCCGGACGTGGCCTACGGTCCGACCCGCAAGTCGTCCATGCCCCTGGCGGATCAGAGCGCCGCACCGCACTTGCCCACCGCTCACCTGAGCAAGGGGCTGCAGGCCGGCTCCGAGTTCTGGGCTGACTACGGCGAGTCGCTCGGCGAGAAGTTCAATGAGTGGCTGCTGAAGTAACACCCGCAAGCGCCCCTCTCCCCCGGGAGAGGGGTTGAGGTGAGGGATGCCTCACCATGATTGTTGGAGTAACGCCTTGTCCTCCCTGTCCACCCTAGAAGCCGGCCAGGCCAGTAGCGCCCGCAACAAGAAACGCCTCACCGCCTTTCTGTTCGTGGTGCCGTTGCTGGTGTTTATCCTGATTACCTTCGTCGCCCCGATTGCCAGCATGCTGTGGCGCAGTGTGCATCACCCGATCGTGGCCGAACTGATTCCGCAAACCCTCAGCGAGCTGCAGCGCTGGGACGGCAAAAGCACGCCGGACCGCCAGACCCTGCAGACCTTCGCCGTGGAGTTGCACAAACTCAACGCCGAGCGCCTGTCAGGCAAGCTGGCCGAAGAGTTCAACCGCGCCTACACCGGCATGTCCAGCGTGGTCAAAGCCAGCGCCCGCCGGGTCGGCCGTCTGAGCGAGAGCCAGCTGCAAGCCGAAGGCGCCGAAACCCTGCTCAAGGCCCACAAAAATTGGCAAAAGCCCCAGCTCTGGTTCGCCATCCAGCGTGCCGGCCAGGTCTACACCTATGACTACTACCTCACCGCCCTGGATCTGGAAATTCATCCCGAGCACGGCATCCAGGTACGTGAAGACACCCAGATCTATGTACAGCTCTATACCAAGACCCTGAACATGGCGCTGGTTATCACCCTGCTCTGCGCCCTGCTCGGCTACCCCCTGGCCTATTACCTGTCCGGGCTGCCGGAAAACCGCGCCAACCTGCTGATGGTGCTGGTGCTGTTGCCCTTCTGGACCTCCCTGCTGGTGCGCACCACCGCCTGGATCGCCCTGCTGCAGACCAACGGGGTGATCAATTCCTTCCTGCTCGGCATCGGCGTGATCGGTCAACCCTACGAGATGCTCTACACCTCGTTCGCCACCGTGGTGGCCATGACCCATATCCTCCTGCCCTTTATGATCCTGCCGCTGTACAGCGTGATGCGCGGCATCGATCCCAGCTACCTGCGCGCTGCCATGAGCCTGGGGGCCAAGCCGCTGCCGGCCTTTGCCCGCATCTATTTCCCCATGACCCTGCCGGGTCTGAGCGCCGGCGCGTTGCTGGTGTTTATCATCTCGGTCGGTTACTACATCACCCCGGCCCTGGTGGGCGGTACCGATGGGCAGATGATCAGCAATATCATCGCCTTCCATATGCAGCGCTCGAACAACTGGGAGCTGGCCGCCGCCCTGGGTTCGCTGCTGCTGGGCCTGATCCTGCTGCTGTACTGGGTCTATGACCGCTTTGTCGGCGCCAGCAATATCAAACTGGGGTGAGCTGATATGTCCAAGATTCCCGCCTATTTCGGCTTCTGGCACCACCTGGGCGCCTGGCTGCTGAAAATCAGCTCCTGGCTGGTGCTGCTGTTTCTGATTCTGCCGATCCTGGTGATCATCCCGCTGTCGTTCAATACCGAGCCCTTCTTCAGCTTTACCGAGGGCATGCTGACCCTGCAACCGGAGGCCTTCTCACTGCGCTGGTATGAAGCCATCTTCAATGACACGAAGTGGACGCTGGCGATCAAGAACAGCTTTATCATCGGCATTTTCGCCACCCTGATCGCCACCGTACTGGGCACCTGCGCGGCCGTCGGTCTGGCCCGCGACGATATGCCGGCACGGCGGCTGATTACCGCCCTGCTGCTGTCACCGATGATCGTGCCGCTGATCATCACCGCCGCCGGCATGTTCTTCTTCTACTCAAACCTGGGCCTGGCCGGCAGCTACCTTGGGGTGATCCTGGCCCACGCCGCCCTGGGTACGCCCTTTGTGATCATCACCGTCACCGCCACCCTCACCGGTTTCGACTACAGCCTGGCCCGCGCCGCCCTGAACCTGGGCGCCACACCGCTGCGCGTGTTCTTCGACATCATCATGCCGCTGATCCGCCCCGGGGTGATTTCCGGCGCCCTGTTTGCCTTTATCACCTCCTTCGACGAGGTGGTGGTGATCCTGTTGATGGCCGGGCCGCAGCAGCGCACCATCCCCCGGCAGATGTTCTCGGGCCTGCGCGAGCAGATCAACCCGAGCATCCTGGCCATCGCCACCCTGCTGATCCTGGTGTCCATCGCCCTGCTGGTCACCATCGAACTGCTGCGCCGCCGGGCCGAGCGCCTGCGCGGGGTCGAATTGATCGAATAGCCCTGTTACACCACCGAGCGCGCCGCGCTTTCGCGCCAGCGCGCCGGAGGATTAGAATCACTCCACTGCCGCCCCCACCCAGGCGTTCGAGACCCGGCCAGGTCGGTGCCCCATCCCGCACCGCCCCAGGCCACAGCCCGGCAAATGCTTACATCCATTTGCCTTGGACCTGATCCCGGCTCACCATAGGCCCACTACGCGCCCAGCCCCAGTGCCGGCCACACTTGACCCGATTAGCCTGCAGGATTTCCGCCATGCCCGATTACCGCTCAAAGACCTCCACCCAAGGCCGCAATATGGCCGGCGCCCGCGCCCTGTGGCGCGCCACCGGGATGAAGGATGAAGACTTCAAGAAGCCGATCATCGCCGTCGCCAACTCCTTTACCCAGTTCGT
>JBFHPI010000139.1:0-7581 GCA_041592855.1 Pseudomonas sp. | reverse complement strand
TTTGAAGGATTGACCATGTCCGCATATCAAAACGACATCAAGGCTGTAGCCGCTCTGAAAGAGAAGTTCGGCAGCAGCTGGAGCGCTATCAACCCCGAGTCCGTCGCCCGTATGCGCGCGCAGAACCGTTTCAAGACTGGTCTGCAGATCGCTCAGTACACTGCCGACATCATGCGCAAGGACATGGAAGAGTACGACGCCGACTCCTCCCTCTACACCCAGTCGCTGGGTTGCTGGCACGGCTTCATCGGTCAGCAGAAGCTGATCTCGATCAAGAAGCACCTGAAGACCACCAACAAGCGCTACCTCTACCTGTCCGGCTGGATGGTTGCTGCTCTGCGTTCCGACTTCGGCCCGCTGCCGGACCAGTCGATGCACGAGAAGACCGCCGTCTCTGACCTGATCGAAGAGCTGTACACCTTCCTGCGTCAGGCTGACAGCCGCGAACTGGACCTGCTGTTCACCGCCCTGGACGCCGCTCGCGAAGCCGGCGACAGCGCCAAGGCTGCCGAGATCCAGAACCAGATCGACAACTACGAAACCCACATCGTACCGATCATCGCCGACATCGATGCTGGTTTCGGTAACGCCGAAGCTACCTACCTGCTGGCCAAGAAAATGATCGAAGCCGGTGCCTGCTGTATCCAGATCGAAAACCAGGTTTCCGACGAGAAGCAGTGCGGCCACCAGGACGGTAAAGTGACCGTTCCTCACGCCGACTTCCTGGCCAATATCGCCGCCGTTCGCTATGCCTTCCTCGAGCTGGGTATCGACAACGGCGTGATCGTTGCCCGTACCGACTCCCTGGGTGCCGGCCTGACCAAGCAGATCGCCGTGACCAAAGAGTCGGGCGACCTGGGCGACCTGTACAACTCCTTCCTCGACTGCGAAGAAATCTCCGAAGCCGAACTGGGCAACGGCGACGTCGTGATCAAGCGTGAAGGCAAGCTGCTGCGTCCCAAGCGTCTGCCGTCCAACCTGTTCCAGTTCCGTGCTGGCACCGGTGAAGCGCGCTGCGTGCTGGACTGCATCACTTCGCTGCAGAACGGCGCCGACCTGCTGTGGATCGAAACCGAGAAGCCGCACGTTGGTCAGATCAAGGCCATGGTTGACGAAATCCGCAAGGTGATCCCGAACGCCAAGCTGGTTTACAACAACAGCCCGTCCTTCAACTGGACCCTGAACTTCCGCCAGCAAGTGTTCGACGCCATGGTTGCCGAAGGCAAGGACGTTTCCGCCTACGACCGCGCCAAGCTGATGAGCGTCGAGTACGACGAGACCGAACTGGCCCAGATCGCCGACGAGAAGATCCGTACCTTCCAGCGCGACGGTTCGGCCCACGCCGGTATCTTCCACCACCTGATCACCCTGCCGACCTACCACACCGCGGCCCTGTCCACCGACAACCTGGCCAAGGGCTACTTCGCCGACCAGGGCATGCTGGCCTACGTCAAGGGTGTACAGCGTCAGGAACTGCGTCAGGGTATCGCCTGCGTCAAGCACCAGAACATGGCTGGTTCCGACATCGGCGACAACCACAAAGAGTACTTCGCTGGCGAAGCGGCTCTGAAGGCAAGCGGTAAAGACAACACCATGAACCAGTTCCACTAAGAACTGGTTCGCCGACCAAGACCACGATCAAGGTCGGGCGTGTTGAGAAAACCCCAGCAGCGATGCTGGGGTTTTTTTTATGTTCGACTGAAAATACTCGGCGCATCTTTGAATGAATTCCCTGACAATCTTGTGCAAAATTACGAACACGACCTTCAAGTATTTCATTACACTCAAGCTGGTTAGTCTGTAGCCTCTAAAGCTCCGCCCGTTCAGGCCGATAGGCGCTCTACGCACTCATAAAAAAGGCTTTGAAAAATGCTGTTCAATCGCCTCTCTATCCAGCTCAAGATTACCCTGCTCGCCGGCCTATGCCTGTTGGCGGTTGTTTTCGTCTTGGTTGGCAGCTCTGTGCTGCAGGCTTCACGTAGTTCCGACCTGGTCAAGGAGTCCAGCTCCACGATGTTGGAGGAATCGGCGGTGCTTCGCATGCAGGCCCGCGGCGAGGCTCAGGCCCTGCAAATGCAACGCTATTTTATGGATGCCTACCAATACGACCGCGGCGCAGCGACCCAGGTACTGTTTATCCGGGAACAGGCTGAAAAACGCTTTCTTGATGCCTTCGATCTGCGTGAAGACCTGACTCGCCAGGTGCGCAGTGCCCTGGAAGCCAACCGCAGCCTGCTGGGTATCTATGTCGCATTTGTGCCCAATGGCCTGGATGGCAAGGATGAACTCTTTGTTGATCAGCAGGAATTGGGCAGCAACGACAAGGGACGCTTCTCCCTGTACTGGTCACAGGATGATCAGGGCGAGATGACCCTGGAAGCCATGACCGAAGAAAATCTGGCCGACACCACCCCCGGCATCAGTGGAACGCCTTACAACGCCTGGTACACCTGCCCCATCGAGAAGCGCCGCGTCTGCTTGCTGGAGCCCTATATCGACGACACCGATGGGGTGAAAACCCTGATGACCAGCATTGCCTTCCCTCTGGAGGAAGGCGACAAGGTAATAGGTGTACTGGGCGTGGACATCAGCCTGGCCAGCCTGCAGGAGCTGAGTCTCAATGCCCACCGTGGTTTATTTGAAGGCGCCGGCCACGTCAGCATCATCAGTACCGCCGGCATCCTCGCCGGGCACAGCCGCGATAGCGCCCTGCTGGGTGGAAAACTGGAGAAGCCCTTCCCCGAACAACACCGGCAAATGACCGAGCTCGTTGCTGGCAATCGTTCGGCAACCCTGCGCCACAACAGCACCCTGCAAGTACTCCAACCGCTATTACCGATTCCCGAGTCCAGCCCCTGGGGTGTACTGATGGAGGTGCCGGAAGAAATTCTGCTGGAGCCGGCCACTCGCCTCGAGGGCGAACTGGATGCCATGGGCACTCGCAGTACGGCCGTCTCCCTGGGCTTGGGGCTGGCGGCGGGAGTAGTGGGCATTCTGCTGATCTGGCTGACCGCCCTGGGCGTTACCCGGCCCATACTCGGCGTGGCCACCATGCTCAAGGATATCGCCACCGGTGAAGGTGATCTGACCCGTCGCCTGCAGTATGCCAAGCGAGATGAGCTTGGCGAGTTGGCCAGCTGGTTCAATCGTTTTCTCGACAAGCTGCAACCCATCATCGCCGATGTGAAGAACAGCGTAACGGATGCCCGCAGTACCGCCGACCAGTCGGCCCTGATCGCCAGCCAGACCAGCGATGGCATGCAGCAGCAGTTCCGCGAAGTGGATCAGGTGGCCACTGCTTTCCAGGAAATGAGCGCCACCGCCCAGGATGTGGCGCACAACGCCGCCCAGGCGGCAGAAGCGGCCCGCACTGCCGACCAGGCCAGTCGGCAAGGCCTGCAGGTGATCGACAAGACCACCAGCACTATCGAATTGCTGGCCAATGAGATGAATGTGGCCATGCAGGAGGTCGAGGGTCTGGCCAACAGCAGCGAGCAGATCGGTTCGGTACTGGAGGTGATCCGTTCCATCGCCGAGCAAACCAACCTGCTGGCGCTCAACGCCGCCATCGAAGCGGCGCGCGCAGGCGAGGCCGGGCGCGGGTTTGCCGTGGTGGCCGATGAGGTACGCAACCTGGCCAAGCGCACCCAGGACTCGGTGGAAGAGATTCGCCAGGTGATCGAGGGTCTGCAAAGCGGCACCAAGGAAGTGGTCAGCACCATGCATAGCAGCCATCGCCAGGCCCAGGGCAGCGTGGAGCAGGTCGAACAGGCTGTGGCCGCCCTGCAGCGTATCAGCCAGGCAGTCAGCGTGATCACCGATATGAACCTGCAGATCGCCAGCGCCGCCGAGGAACAAAGTTCGGTGGCCGAGGAGATCAACCGCAATGTTGCCTCGATTCGCGATGTGACCGAGGCCATTTCGGCCCAGGCCGACGAATCGGCAAGCATCAGTCAGAACCTCAACAAACTGGCCAATCACCAGCAGGCGCTGATGGATCAGTTCCGCGTATAGCCCTGTCACCATTTGACTGCCGCACTGGCGGCCGTTTCCTTGCAACGCAGACTGGCCCGCCGCTAGTCTGCGTTTTTTATTAATTACTGAGGTTGCCCCATGCTCAATATTGCCCTGGTTGCCGGCTCCAGCCGCAGCAACAGCCAGTCCTCCAAAGTCGCCCGCTTTCTGCGCCAGCGCCTGATTCAGCAAGGGCTGTGCAGCCAGGAGCAAAGCAGCCTGATCGACCTGGGATTCGCCCCCCTGCCCCTGTGGCCTGCCGAGGATACGGGGCCCTGGGGCCTGTATAGCCAGCAATTGCAAGCCGCCGACGCCCTGGTCATCGTTGCCCCGGAGTGGAACGGCATGGCCTGCCCGGCGATCAAGAACTTCTTTATCTACGCCGGCAAAGCGGAACTGGCGCATAAGCCTGGGCTGCTGGTGGGAGTGTCGGCCGGCATAGGCGGCGCCTACCCGATCAGCGAGCTGCGTGCCTCAAGCTACAAGAACTGCCGGCTCTGCTACCTGCCCGAGCACCTGATCGTGCGCCAGGTAGAAACCGTATTGAATACGCCACAAGCGGCCAGCGAAGAAGACCAGCGTATTCGCAACCGCATCGACTATGCCCTGGATATTCTCAGCAAATATGGCCAGGCCTTGCAGCCGGTACGCGCCAGTATCGACCTGAGCCAGTTCAGCACGGGGATGTAACGCGCCTCAGGGATTTCTGGGCGGCAGTTCGATGCATACCTGCAGGCCGCCCAGGGCGCTGTCGCCGAGCAGTAACTGGCCGCCCCAGGTATCGACAATATCACGCACTATGCCCAGCCCCAGGCCATGGCCCGTTACCTGTTCATCCAGGCGACTGCCGCGGTTCAGTACAAGCTCGCGGCGCGACGGCTTGATCCCCGGGCCGTCATCCTCGATCAGGATACGATAGCCCGCAGGATGAACCTCGATATTCAGCTGCACCCGCTTATCGGCCCATTTGCAGGCGTTATCCAGCAGGTTGCCGAGCAACTCCAGCAGATCCTCCCGATCCCAGGGCAGGCGCAAGCCAGGGCTGGCCTGCCAGCCCAACTGCAAGTGACGGCCATGGATCATCTCCAGCGTGGCAAACAGCTCAGGCAGCTCCCGTGCGCACACGAAGTGCGCCCCCGGCAGCACTTCACCTGCCAGACGCGCACGGCCCAACTCACGAGCGATGCGCTGCTCGATCTGCGCCAGTTGTGCCTGCAGGGCGGCGCGTAATTGCGGCAGCTGCTGGAGCTCTTCCCGATCGGCCAGGCTGACCAATACCGCCAGCGGTGTTTTCAGGGCATGGCCCAGATTGCCCAGGGCATTGCGTGAGCGCTTGAGGGTCTCCTCGGTATGGCTGAGCAGGTGGTTGATCTGTGCCACCAACGGCTGCAGCTCATCCGGCACCTGTTCCTCAAGCTGGCTGCGTTGCCCCTGCTGCAATTGCACGATCTGCCTGCGCGCCTGTTCCAGGGGGCGTAGGGCGCGGCGCACGATAAAGCGCTGCAACAGCAGAATGACGCCCAGCGCCACGCCCCCCAGCAGCAGGCCCAGCCGTTGCAGACGCTGGAAACTCTCCAGTACCGGGGTGTAATCCCGGGCCACATGAATACTGATGTCCTGGCCAAAACGTTGATAGTCGGCGCGCAGAATCAGCCATTGCTGGCCTTCCGGACCGTCGGCAAGGGCCGCTTGCAGACCGGGCTCGGCCACCAGGGGCAGTTCCCGGTCCCAGAGTGAGCGCGAGCGCCAGGCCTGTTCGGCAAAGTCGATGCGAAAATACTGGCCGGAATAGGGACGCTGAAAGCCCGCACTGAGCCGTCGCTCATCCAACTGAAAGCCTTGCGCCCCCCTATGGATGGCACTCATCAGGGTCTGCGCCTCATCTTCCAGGCCTTCCTTCAGGTAGCTGCGCAGGCTGTGGTCAAACAGCCACAGACCAGCCTGCGCCAGTAGCAAACCGGTGATCAGCAACACACCCACCAGCCCCAGGCTCAGACGCTGTTGGATCGACCTCAAAGGCCATCTCCGGTAAAGCGATAACCTTGGCCACGGCGCGTTTCGATCACCTCCCGGCCGAGTTTGCGCCGCAGGTGATTGACGTGCACTTCGATCACATTGGAGTCGCGCTCGCTTTCACCGTCGTACAGGTGCTCGTTGAGCTGACTCTTGGACAGGATCTTGCCACTGTGCACCATGAAATAGCGCAGCAGGCGGAATTCGGCCGCGGTCAGGTCGATCTCCTGGCCACTGCGGCTGACGCACTGGCGCGTTTCATCCAACTGCAACCCGGCCGCTTCCAGGGTTGGCCGGTTGACCAGCCCATTGGCCCGGCGCAACAGGGCCTGAATGCGCAGTTGCAACTCTTCCGGGTGAAAGGGTTTGCTCAGGTAGTCGTCGGCCCCGGCCTTGAGGCCCTCGATACGCTCTGCCCAGGAGCCGCGCGCCGTTAGAATCAGCACCGGCGTGGCCAAACCGGCACCACGCCATTCGCGCAGCACCTCAAGCCCTGGCCTGCCTGGCAGGCCAAGGTCGAGGATGATCAGGTCATAGGGTTCGCTCGCGCCCTGATAGGCGGCATCGCGGCCATCGGCCAACCAGTCCACGGCATAACCCTGACGCCCCAGGCTGGCGAGCAGCTCATCGGCCAGCGGCACGTGGTCTTCGACCAGCAGCAGGCGCATTCAGTCATCCACCTTGTCTTTAAGCAGACGCCCGTTGCGGGCATCCAGCTCCAACTCACGCACGATACCCTCAGCGCTGATCAACTCGATTTCATACACCAGGATGCCATCTTCCTCTTCCAGCTCGACCTCCAGCAGCACGGCACCGGGATAGCGCTCACGGGCCAGCTGGAGCATATGCTCCAGTGGCAGAATGTGCCCTTCGCGCAGCAGGCGCCGCGCTTCGTCATGGCTCAGGTCGCGGGCACTGAGATTTGCACTCAGCAGCACCAGCATGCTGGCCAGCAGGCCTGGGAATCCCGGTTTCAGCTGCATCAGTCGTCCTGTTTGTTTTTCAGCACCTGCGTGTTAGTCGCATCCAACTCCAGATCCCACTGCTGCCCCTGTGGATCGCGGACTTCAACCTGATAAATATAGCGACCGTACTCTTCTTCCAGCTCGGTTTCCTCGATCACCGCACCCGGATGCTGCTCCAGGGCAACGGCATTGAGCGTCTCGAAAGACTGGATAGTACCGGCATCACGCAATTTAAGGGTTTCATCCGGGCCCAGCTCACGGCCCTGGGCCGCCGTTGCGAGACTAAAGGCAGTGGCGCCCACCAGGGCAAGTAGTGCTCTCACGTACGCTCTCCTTGAAGGATTCGTTTTCGACGGGCCCAGACTAGAACAGCGGACTTAAGCGAAACTGAATTCCTCTTGCTCCATCATGCAGTCACCCATGCCTGTGTCATTCACCGCCTGAAGTGGCTTGGCCCGGGCGTTACAGCCCCTATAATCGCGACCTGCCATGACGGAGGCCATCATGAGTGCAATTCATATCAAGTCCCCAGCCCTGACCCTCAAAGCCGGGCCGAGAGCTCTGCAGCGTATCCGCCAACAGGGCTTGC
>JBFHPI010000138.1:0-7611 GCA_041592855.1 Pseudomonas sp. | reverse complement strand
GCGAGCCCAATATCGCCGTTGGTCGCGACGGTCGCCTGTCTGGCCCGGAGTTGGCGCAACAACTGATCCAGGGACTGCTCGATTGCGGATGCAACGTCAGTGACGTCGGCATGGTGCCGACTCCGGTGGTCTATTACGCCGCCAACATCCTCGCCGGCAAATCCGCGGTGATGATCACCGGGAGCCACAACCCGCCCGAGTACAACGGTTTCAAAATCGTGATTGCCGGCGACACCCTGGCCAATGAACAGATCCAGGCCCTTAAGACCCGCCTGGACACAGGCGACCTGGCCAATGGCGTAGGCCGTGCCGAGCAGGTCGATGTACTGCAGCGCTACTTCAAGCAGATCCGTGACGACATTGCCCTGGCCCGCACCCTGAAAGTGGTGGTGGACTGCGGTAATGGCGCCGCCGGGGTGATCGCCCCGCAACTGATCGAGGCCCTGGGCTGCACGGTGATCCCGCTCTTCTGTGAGGTCGATGGCACCTTCCCCAACCACCATCCGGACCCGGGCAAGCCGGAGAACCTGGTCGACCTGATCGCCAAGGTGAAAAGCGAGAACGCTGACCTGGGCCTGGCCTTCGACGGTGATGGCGACCGCGTCGGCGTGGTGACCAACAGCGGCACCATCGTCTACCCGGACCGCCTGCTGATGCTGTTTGCCAAAGACGTGGTGTCGCGCAACCCTGGCGCCGACATCATCTTCGACGTCAAGTGCACCCGCCGTCTGACGCCGCTGATCAGCGGCTATGGTGGTCGCCCGGTGATGTGGAAAACCGGCCACTCGCTGATCAAGAAGAAGATGAAGGAAACCGGCGCCCTGCTGGCCGGTGAAATGAGCGGGCATATCTTCTTCAAGGAGCGCTGGTTCGGCTTCGACGACGGCATCTATGCCGCCGCCCGCCTGCTGGAGATCCTCAGCCAGGACAAACGTAACGCCGAGCAGGTGTTCAGCGCCTTCCCCAACGATATCGCCACCCCGGAAATCAATATCCCGGTCAGCGAAAAGAGCAAGTTCAGCATCATCGAGCGCCTGCAACGCGATGGCCACTGGGGCGATGGCAATATCACCAGCCTCGACGGCATTCGTGTCGACTACCCCAAGGGCTGGGGCCTGGTGCGCGCCTCCAATACCACACCGGTGCTGGTGCTGCGTTTCGAGGCGGAAAGCCAGGCGGAACTCGACCGTATCAAGGAGGTCTTCCGTGCTCAGTTGTACAGCGCCGTGCCCGACCTCGATCTGACCTTTTGATTGCTATACGTAATTTTTCTGGAGCCCTGCATGACCCTCGAACGCGATGCCGCCAGCAATGTCGCCAAGGTGCTGTCCGAAGCACTGCCCTATATCCGCCGCTTCGTCGGCAAGACCCTGGTGATCAAGTACGGCGGCAACGCCATGGAAAGCGAAGAGCTGAAAGAAGGCTTCGCCCGCGACATCGTGCTGATGAAGGCGGTGGGCATCAACCCGGTGGTGGTACACGGCGGCGGCCCACAGATCGGCGACCTGCTCAAGCGCCTGTCCATTGAAAGCCACTTTATCGACGGCATGCGCGTCACCGACACCGCCACCATGGACGTGGTGGAAATGGTCCTCGGTGGCCAGGTCAACAAGAGCATCGTCAATCTGATCAACCAGCACGGCGGCAGCGCCATCGGCCTGACCGGCAAGGACGCCGGTCTGATCCGCGCCAAGAAGCTCAAGGTCAGCCGCCAGACCCCGGAGATGACCCAGCCGGAAATCATCGACATCGGCCACGTCGGCGAGGTCACCGGGGTCAACACCGACCTGCTCAACATGCTGGTCAAGGGCGACTTTATCCCGGTCATTGCTCCTATTGGCGTGGGCAGCGACGGCGAGTCCTACAACATCAATGCCGACCTGGTCGCCGGCAAGGTTGCCGAGGCCCTGAAGGCGGAAAAACTGATGCTGCTGACCAATATCGCCGGCCTGATGGATAAGCAGGGCGAAGTGCTTACCGGCCTGACCACCGAGCAGGTCGATGGCCTGATCGCCGACGGCACCATCTACGGCGGCATGCTGCCGAAGATCCGCTGCGCCCTGGAAGCCGTGCAAGGTGGCGTCAACAGCGCGCATATCATCGACGGCCGCGTGCCCAACGCCGTGCTGCTGGAGATCTTCACCGACAGCGGTGTCGGCACCCTGATCAGCAACCGCAAGCGTCACTGATACAACGTGGTGAATCAGCCGGCCATGGCTGGCTGATTCACCAGCTTGATTGGCCCACGCAGCCCTTGCTCATGCCGCCCGCAGCCCCGATGCTCGGCGGCAACGCCCGACCAGGAGCCGCGACATGAATCACCCGCCCGTTATCGACACCTTCCGCTTCTTCCACTCGCTGCGCGTGCGCTGGGCCGAGGTTGACCCCCAGGGCATCGTCTTCAACGGCCACTACCTGACCTACGCCGACGTGGCCATTACCGAATACTTCCGCGCCCTTGGCATCGCCTACCCGGCCGACCTGAGCCGTGACGGCGGCGACTTCTTCGCGGTCAAGACCCTGCTGGAGTACCAGGCACCGGCGCGTTTCGACGATGAATTACAGATTGGCGTCCGCAGCGCACGCCTGGGCCGTTCCAGCCTGACCTTCGAGATGGGCATCTGGCATGCCGGTCAGCTGCTGACCCGAGGCGAGGTGGTGTATGTGCACGCGGACAGCCAGAGCCGGCAGAGCAAGACCCTGCCCGAATGGCTGATGGAGAAGATCCGGGCCTACGAACAAGGCCCGCTCGAACAAGCCGTTACTGACGCCGGTCGAGCAAGACCTTGAGCCGATCACGGTCGGCATCGAAGGCCGCATCGGCCGCCTGGCGCGCTTGACGGTAGCGCTCAATATCGGCCTTCAGACGCACCTGTTCGGCCTTCTGGTTCTCGATCTGCGCCAATAGATGCTCGGGCACCTGACGCCCGGCCCGCTCATGCTCGGCGGCCTGGCTTTGCAGGTTGCCCTGATGCACCCGGGCCGACTGCAGATTGCCCCGGGCCACGCCGATCAAGCCATCCAGTTCGGCCATCTTGCGCTCACGGGCGCGCTCCACGTCCTCGGGGTTGCTGTACAGGCGTAGCAGCTGTCCATCGCTCTTGGCCCGTGCCTTTTCGGCGAGGATTTCCTGCATTTCCTCGGCACTGGGTGCCGGCGGCACCACACGCACCACCCGCCCCTGACTGTTGAGCACCTCATAGCCACGACCGATATACTCCGGCGGCACACCCTGGCGGCTAAGCACCGTGGTGCCTTTATCGTCGGTGTAGCGGTACAGCTCGTTGGCCCCGGCCAGCACCGGCAAGAGCGAGCCAAGCAGCAGCGCACAACAGGTCAGGACGGGTTTGCGCATGGGGCCATTACCTTCTTCTTGGGCTGGGTTCAGATGCCGTACTCGGCACGGTAGGCTTCAACTGCCGGCAAGTGCTGTTTGAGTTCAGCATCTTCGGCCAGATATTCCAGCACCTGCTGCAAGGACACAATACTTACCACCGGCATGCCATAGTCGCGCTCCACTTCCTGAATCGCCGAAAGCGCACCCTGGCCCCGCTCCTGGCGGTTCAGGGCGATCAGCACCCCGGCCGCCCGGGCGCCCTGAGCCTGGATGATCTGCATCACTTCGCGAATCGCCGTGCCGGCAGTGATCACATCATCGATGATCAAAACGCGACCGGCCAGCGGCGCGCCCACCAGGGTGCCGCCTTCGCCATGGTCCTTGGCTTCCTTGCGGTTGAAGCACCAGGGCAGATCGCGCTGATGGTGCTCGGCCAGGGCCACTGCGGTGGTCGCCGCCAGAGGGATGCCCTTGTAGGCCGGGCCAAACAACACATCGAAGTCGATGCCACTGTCGACGATGGCGGCGGCATAAAAGCGCCCGAGCTGGGCCAGGGCCTGGCCGCTGTCGAACAGACCGGCATTAAAGAAGTAAGGGCTGACACGCCCGGATTTAAGGGTGAACTGACCGAAGCGCAGAACCCCACGCTCGATGGCAAAACGAATGAACTCGCGCTGGTACGCCTGCATGAAAAGCCCCGGACAACAAGGATTGGTAGGGTCTGTTACCGCCTCATCGCGAGCCGCGTTGCCGCGAGAAATGGCCCCCGGTTAGGCGCAGGACGCAGGTAATGGTGATTCCCTTGCCAAGTCCTGCAACAACAGCGGGGAGCATTTCCCGCGCAACCCGGAGGGCCGGGCCTGTTTTTGCGCGATACTGCGTTTCTCGACACTCATTTGGAACAACCAAACTTCGCGTCTCGTGCCTTGCCTCGCGCAAAAACAGGCTCCGGCGCGGCCGTGAATGAAAATGACAACAGACCCTAGGAATTTAGCTAATAAAGATGAGCTCGGGTATCATACACCCACGTGATTTTGGGGGCCATTTATGCGGATCATCAGTGTGAACGTGAATGGTATTCATGCGGCAGTCGAGCGCGGTTTGCTCAGTTGGCTGCAAGCACAGAATGCCGACGTCATCTGCCTGCAGGACACCCGCGCCTCCGCCTTTGAACTGGACGACCAGGCCTTCCAACTGGATGGCTATTTCCTCTATGCCTGCGATGCTGAAGTGCCAAGCCAGGGCGGCGTGGCGCTCTATTCGCGGTTGCAACCCAAGGCGGTAATCAGCGGCCTCGGCTTTGAAATGGCCGATCGCTACGGGCGCTACCTGCAGGCAGATTTCGACAAGGTGAGTATTGCCAGCCTGCTGCTGCCCTCCGGGCAGAGCGGCGACGAGAACCTGAACCACAAGTTCAAGTTTATGGACGACTTCACCCATTACCTGGACAAGCAACGGCGCAAGCGCCGCGAGTACATCTATTGCGGCTCGCTGTATGTGGCGCACCAGAAGCTGGATGTGAAGAATTGGCGCGACTGCCAGCAGCAGCCGGGCTTCCTCGCCCCGGAACGGGCCTGGATGGACGAGGTGATCAACCAGATGGGCTATGTCGATGCCCTGCGCGAGATCAACCGCGAAGGCGATCAGTTCAGCTGGTGGCCGGACAACGAACAGGCGCAGCAGCTCAACCTGGGTTATCGCTTCGACTACCAGCTGCTCACCCCCGGCATGCGCCGTAGCGTACGCAGCGCCCGTCTGCCGCGCCAGCCGCGCTTCTCCCAGCATGCGCCGCTGATGGTCGACTACGACTGGACGCTAAGCGTCTAGCTGCACACAGCACACAAAAAAGCCGACCCGTGGGTCGGCTTTTTTGTGTGCGCTGCCCTCTTACTTGACCAGTCGCCAGGCAAAGGGATAGCGATAGGCCTGACCCTCATTGGCCTTGATCCCGGCAATAATGGTCAGCACCAGTGCGGCAATGCCCACCAGCACCATCAACGGAATACCAATCAGCACCACCGACAACAGTAGGCAGATCAGCATCGCCACGGCCACGCTGATCTGAAAGTTCAGCGCCTCCTTGCCCTGGGCGTCGACAAAGGGATCGAGATCCTTCTTGATCTGCCAGACGATCAGCGGCCCGATAATGTTTCCAAAGAACGGGATCACCAGACCGAGAAAAGCGGCGAAATGACAGAACATCGCCCATTGCCGGGCTTCCTGGCTAGGCATCTGCTGGGGTGTCTGGGTTTCATCGCTCATGCTGCATCTCCTTGGTGTTTTGCTACAGGCTAGATCAATCCGCCAGCGCCGCCTGCTGCAACGCGAAGATTTCGCCCATGCCCTGCTGCGCCAGGGCCAGCATGGCGTTCAGCTCGGCCGGTTGGAAGGGGGCACCTTCGGCGGTGCCCTGTACTTCGATAAAGCCACCGGCGCTGGTCATCACCACATTGAGGTCGGTTTCCGCCGCCGAATCTTCCAGGTAGTCCAGATCCAGTACCGGCTCGCCCTGGTACATGCCCACCGACACCGCGGCGATCATCTGCTTGAGCGGGTCGCCATTTTTCAGGCCGCCGCGCTTCTTGATCGCCTTCAGGGCATCGACCAGGGCCACCATGGCGCCGGTGATGGAGGCGGTACGGGTGCCACCGTCGGCCTGAATCACGTCGCAATCGACATACAGGGTGAACTCACCCAGCTTGGACATGTCCAGCGCTGCGCGCAGGGAGCGGCCGATCAGGCGCTGGATTTCCAGGGTCCGCCCGCCCTGCTTGCCGCGACTGGCCTCGCGCTGGTTACGCTCGCCGGTGGAGCGCGGCAGCATGCCGTATTCGGCGGTCAGCCAGCCCTGCCCCTGCCCCTTGAGAAAGCGCGGTACGCCGGCCTCCACACTGACGGTGCAGATCACCTTGGTGTCGCCAAACTCCACCAGCACCGAGCCCTCGGCATGCTTGGTGTAGTTGCGGGTGATGCGAATCGAGCGCAACTGATCGGCGGCGCGGCCACTGGGACGTTTCATCAAAAGCTACCTGCTGGAGTGGAGAAATCTGTCGGCATTATAGGGCCCTGAGCCCGACACGCCATGCCGAATTGGGCCCAGCGGCGCACTGCGCTACACTCTCGCCCTTTAGCCACATCCGTCATGCCGCGACGGCGCCACAGGCGTCGGGCCGGCCCTTCGACTCGGATTTAACGCGAGGTTTACCCATGATCCACAGCATGACGGCCTTCGCCCGTGCCGAACAGGCCGGCGCAGGTGGAACCCTGAGCTGGGAACTGCGTTCGGTCAACCACCGTTACCTGGAGCCCCACCTGCGCCTGCCGGAAGCCTTCCGCGACCTCGAAGGCGCGGTGCGCGAAGCGCTGCGCAACGGCCTGTCCCGCGGCAAGGTGGAATGCACCCTGCGCTACAGCGAAGACAACAGCGGCAAAGCCCTGCAGGTCGATCTGCAGCGCGCCAGCCAGCTTGTCCTGGCGGCAGAAAGCGTGGCCGCCCTGATCAAGCAGCCGGCGCCACTCAACCCCCTGGAGGTGCTGGGTTGGCCCGGCGTGCTGGTGGCCGATGCCGCCGACCCGCAGGTGCTCAACCAGGCGGCCCTGGGCCTGTTCGGCCAGGCCCTGAGCGAGCTCAAGCAGGGCCGTCAGCGCGAAGGCATGGAACTGGCCAAGCTGCTGAACGAGCGCCTGGACAACATCACCGATGAAGTCGCGGCCCTGCGTGAGCTGGTGCCACAGATGCTCGCCACACAACGACAGAAAATCATCAGCCGCTGCGCCGAAATGCAGGCCGAACTGGACCCCCAGCGTCTGGAACAGGAGCTGGTGCTGCTGGCGCAGAAAAGCGATGTGGCCGAAGAACTGGATCGCCTCGTCACCCATGTGGCCGAAGTGCGCCGGGTCCTCAAGAGCGGCGGCGCCGCTGGTCGGCGCCTGGACTTCCTGATGCAGGAGCTCAACCGCGAAGCCAATACCCTGGGCTCCAAGGCGTTTGACCCACGCAGCACCCAGGCCGCTGTCAATCTAAAAGTGCTGATCGAGCAGATGCGCGAACAGGTACAGAACATCGAATAGGCCACCCTCGGCTGCTACGCTTCGCACAACGCGCACCAGGATCAAGCAATGAGTACAACCACCGGCACCCTCTATATCATTTCCGCCCCCTCCGGCGCGGGTAAGACCAGCCTGGTCAAAGCCCTGGTCGACAGCGAGGCGCAGATTCGCGTCTCGGTCTCGCACACCACCCGCGCCATGCGCCCGGGCGAGGTGGACGGGGT
>JBFHPI010000137.1:0-7655 GCA_041592855.1 Pseudomonas sp. | reverse complement strand
GCAGCGAATCAAGTGAGTCGCCCGTAAGGGGCGAAACACATCAGGTCAGACGGCGCGTTAATGGATAATGCCCAGCCCTCGGCAGCACACACTTAGTTGCCAGTCCGGTATCAATTGGCCCTGCACAAAAATCCGTGAAAAAACCTCAAAAAAAACCGGCCCAACAGCAAAACTGTGGGCCGGCGAAGCACTATCGGGTCGTAGGGGGAGCCGTTGGGGCGGCGCTCAGCACAAGAATCCGCCCCAACGCCTGACCTGCCTACGGACGACCAGCCGCAGGCAGGCTGTAGCTACAGAGGCGCTTAGGCCAGCTTGCGCTCGACCTCGTCGAACTGCTGCTGCAGGGCCGCTTCCGGCTCCTTGGTCATCAGACTGACGATGACGATAGCCAGGGTCGCCAGGATAAAGCCGGGGATGATCTCGTACAGGTCGAAGATGCCACCGGACAGTTGCTTCCACACCACCACGGTGATGCCACCGAGGAGGATGCCGGCCAGGGCGCCGTTGCGGTTCATGCGCTTCCAGTACAGCGAGAGGATGATGGCCGGACCGAAGGCGGCGCCGAAGCCGGCCCAGGCGTAGGACACCAGGCCCAGTACGGTGGTATCCGGGTTCATCGCTAAGACCAGGGCGATGATGGCGATCAGCACCACCGCGCCACGGCCGATCCACACCAGCTCCTGATCACCGGCATTCTTCTTCAGGATGGCCTTGTAGAAGTCTTCGGCCAGGGCCGAGGAGCTGACCAGCAGCTGGGAGTCGGCGGTGGACATGATTGCCGCCAGCACGGCGGCCATCAGGATACCGGCCACCACGGGGTGGAACAGGCTGTTGACCAGCACCATAAAGATGGTTTCCGAGTCGCCCAGGTCGGCTTCCAGGTAACCCACGCCCACCCAGCCAATGGCCAGGGCGGCGAACAGGGTCAGGGCGGTCCAGCTCACGGCGATACGGCGGGCGGTGGGCATGTCCTTGTCGTCGGAAATGGCCTTGAAGCGCGCCAGGATATGCGGCTGACCGAAGTAGCCCAGGCCCCAGCCCAGCAGGGAGAGGATGGCGATAATGCCCAGGGGCTGGCCCTTGGCGTCATTGAAGAAGGTCAGCAGTTCCGGGTTCTTGGCCTGGATGGCCAGGTGCGCGGCCTCGACGCCGCCCACGGCATTGAGGGCAAACACCGGCACCAGCACCAGCGCGGCGGCCATCAGCAGGCCCTGCACCACGTCAGTCCAGGCCACCGCGAGGAAGCCGCCGAACAGGGTGTAGGAAACCACGGCGATGGTGCCCACTACCACGGCGATGCGGTAGTCGAAGCCGAATACGGTTTCGAACAGCTTGCCCGCCGCCACCAGGCCGGAGCTGGCGTAGAAGAGGAAGAACAGCAGGATAAAGATCGCCGACACCACGCGCAGGGCGCGGGAGGTGTCATTGAAGCGGTTCTCGAAGTAGGACGGCATGGTCACCGAGTCCTTCGCCGCATGGGAGTAGACGCGCAGGCGCCGGGCCACGAACAGCCAGTTGAGCCAGGTACCGGCCAGCAGGCCGACGGCGATCCAGGTGGCTTCAAAACCGGCCACCAGGGCATAGCCCGGCAGGCCCAGGAGCAGCCAGCCACTCATGTCCGAGGCACCGGCAGACAGGGCCGCGGTGGTCGGACCAATGGAGCGGCCGCCGAGGATATAGTCGGACAGGTTGCTGGTGCGCTTGTAGGCCACCAGGCCCAGCCAGAGCATCAGGACCAGGTAGACCACGAAGGTCACCCCTACAACAAAAACGTTTTGCTCGTTCATCTTGTTGTTCTCGTGTTGGCACGGCTCAGGCCGTGACTTGGGTGTGATACGACCGCGGTAGGCGATCTCTTTCTGAAACCGCAACACCGGACACGCAAGGTTTGCCCGGTGTGCGGCGGGGCAGGCTTATGGCCCGCCCCTGTTCTCCTGACAGCGCATGCCCGGCCCCCTGGCCCGGGCACGGCGCTTATTCGTCGCCCAGCGACAGCAGCGAGGCGTTGCCGCCCACCGCCGTGGTGTTGACCGAGGTGGTGCGCTCGTTGGCAAAGCGCAGCAGGTAGCTCGGGCCACCGGCCTTGGGCCCGGTGCCGGACAGGCCACAGCCACCGAAGGGCTGCACGCCGACCACGGCGCCGATCTGATTGCGGTTGATATAGAGGTTGCCGACCCGCGCCAGCTCCTCGATGCGCCGCGCGGTTTCCTCGTTGCGGCTGTGCACGCCGAGGGTCAGACCGAAGCCGGTGCCGTTGATCGCGGCCACCACCTGCTCCAGCTCGCTGGCTTCGAAACGCACCACATGCAGGATGGGGCCGAAGTTCTCTTTCTTGAGTTCATGGATACCACCGATCTCGAAGGCCACCGGCGCCACGAAGTGACCGTTGAGGCCTTCGGGCAGATGGGCTTCGGCAATCAGCTTGCCTTCGCCCTTGAGCTGCTGGATATGAGCCAGCAGGCCTTCGCGGGCCTCGGCGTCGATCACCGGGCCGACATCGCTTTCGCGCAGGTGGGTCGGGCCGACCTTGAGCTCGGCCATGGCGCCCTTGAGCAGGTCGATCACCCGCTCGGCGATATCGCGTTGCACATAGAGCACGCGCAGGGCCGAGCAACGCTGGCCTGCGCTGGTGAAGGCGGACTGCACGGCATCCTTGACCACCTGCTCGGGCAGCGCGGTGCTGTCGACGATCATGGCGTTCTGCCCCCCGGTTTCGGCGATCAGCGCGGCAATCGGGCCCTCCTTCTCCGCCAGCTGGCGGTTGATGATGCGGGCGGTATCGGTGGAGCCGGTAAAACACACGCCGGCGACGCGGGCATCGCGGCAGAACACGCCGCCAAGGGTGGCGCCATCACCCGGCAGGAAGGCAATCACATCATTCGGCAGGCCGGCCTCGAACATCAGGTCCAGGGCGCGGGCGGCGATCAGGCTGGTCTGTTCGGCCGGCTTGGCCAGCACGCAGTTGCCGGCCACCAGGGCAGCGGCGATCTGCCCCAGGTAGATGGCCAGGGGGAAGTTCCACGGGCTGACGCAGACGAAGATGCCGCGGCCTTCATGGAACAGCTCGTTACGCTCGCCGGTAGGGCCGACCAGCTCTTCACGACCCAGACGCAGACGCGCCTGCTGGGCGTAGTAACGGCAGAAGTCCACCGCCTCGCGCACTTCGTCGATGCCGTCCTGCATGGATTTGCCGGCTTCCACGGTGCACAGCGCCATCAGCTCGGCACGGTTGACCTCCAGCAGATCGGCCAGGCGCTCGAGGATCGCGGCGCGTTCCTCGATGGCAGTGGCGTTCCAGCGTGGCCAGGCGGCCTGCAGCCCGTCCAGCGCCAGGGCGGCCTGGGCAGCCGTGGCGAACTCGGCGCTGCCCACCTGCTTGCTCAGGTCATAGGGGCAGAGCACGGCATTGGCGCTGCCACTCAGGCGCTGGCCATTGATCACCGGCGCGGCTTGCCACTGACGATTGAGGTGTGGGGTGTAGGCGAGCTCCAGCTCGGCCCAGGCATTCTGGATATTCATATTGAGGCCTTGGGAATTTTTCCGCGCACGGCCGAACAGCGCCGGCGGGAGGGGGATTTTGTCATTGGCGATGCTTTTGAACTTGCGCAGTTGCGTCACCGGGTGATCGAGAAGGGACTCCACCGGCACGCTCGGGTCCACCAGCTGGTGCACGAACGATGAGTTGGCGCCGTTTTCCAGCAGGCGCCGCACCAGGTAGGGCAGCAGGTCCTTGTGCGCGCCGACCGGGGCGTAGATGCGTACGGTCTTGCCGTGCTTTTCCAGCACCGTGTCATACAGCGCATCGCCCATGCCGTGCAGGCGCTGGAACTCGAACTCACGCGGCTGCTTCTGCTCGGCGGCAATGGCCAGGATGCAGCTGACGGTGTGGGCGTTATGGCTGGCGAACTGCGGGTAGATCACCCCACGAGTGAACTCCGAGAGCAGGTAGCGGGCGCAGGCCAGGTAGGAGGTGTCGGTGCCTTCCTTGCGGGTGAACACCGGATAGCCGTCCAGACCCTGGACCTGGCACTGCTTGATCTCGGTGTCCCAGTAGGCGCCCTTGACCAGGCGCAACGGCATCTTCTCGCCCAGCTCCTTGCCCAGCAGGGTCAGCCACACCAGCACCGGCAGGCAGCGCTTGGAATAGGCCTGCACCACCAGGCCGAACTCGCCCCAGCCCTTCAGGGCCGGATCGCGCATCAGCTTCTCGTAGAGTTCCAGGGACAGCTCCAGGCGGTCGGCTTCCTCGGCGTCCACCGAGATGCCCACGTTCAGGCTGCGGGCCAGGACCGCCAGCTCGCGCACACTGGCGAACAACTCGGTGAGCACGCGCTCGCGCTGGGCCACTTCATAGCGCGGGTGCAGGGCCGACAGCTTGATCGAGATGGACGGCTTGGGCCCCTTGCCCACCTGGGGCTCGGCACCCACGGTCTGAATGGCCTTGCGGTAGTCGGCCATATACTTGGCCGCATCGTCCGCGGTCAGAGCCGCCTCGCCGAGCATATCGAAGGAATAGGTGTAGCCCTTCTCCCGCTCGCCACGGCCGTTCTTCAGCGCCTCGCCGATATTGCGGCCCAGCACGAACTGCTTGCCCATCAGCTTCATGGCCTGGTTCATGGCGGCGCGGATCACCGGCTCGCCGGAGCGCTGGATCAGCTTGCCGAGCACGTTTTTCGGCCGGCCATCGGTGGTTTGCGGGTCCACCACCTTGCCGGTCATCACCAGGCCCCAGGCGGCGAAATTGACCAGCACGCTGTCGCTCTGGCCGAGGTGACGCTCCCACTCGGCGGCAGACAGCTTGTCGCGGATCAGCGCATCGGCGGTGGCGGCGTCGGGTACACGCAGCAGCGCCTCGGCCAGGCACATGAGCATCAGCCCTTCCTGGGTGTCGAGGCTGTACTGACGAAGAAGTGCGTCGAGGGTATCGACGGCATTGTCCCGGCTACGTACATCCTGAATCAGGGTACGGGCACTGCGGCGGATAGCCTCGATGCCGGTCTCACCGGGGTCGGCGAGCTCCAGGAGCTCATTAAGATAGGCTGCCTCGTCAACGCTGTAGTTGGCGCTGATGACAGGGAAAAAATCGGCGGCCTTGGCGGCCGAGATCCGGTCAAGGAACTCGTCCTGCAAGACGTGACTGGCTTTGAACATCACGCCCATCCTCTTGTGGAGACTGTTTATTGTGGGTCTTGCTTGTTATGGGTCTAGCGCACTCGCGCTGGTATGACCAATATGAATTGGGCAACAAACTGCGCAAGTCACCAGTAGATGAAGGAATTTAGTGGCAGAGCCATGACAGCTTCTTGCTGAAAAGTCTGGAGTTTTTGCAAAAAACTCCAGCATCGGGAACAAATGGTGAACAGCTGTTTGAATCCCCGTAGACCTGACCAGGGGCCCGAACGTCCGACGGCATGCGCTCACCTGAACTCACTGCGTACCGGCACCTCCCCACAATGGCATCGGCAGGTGTCTAGGCTGACGAGACGATCGCAGTGGAACGCCCGACAGCAGCATCGCCGCGCGCCCGTGGCGCCAGACCCTCAGGCTGCCTACAATGGCCATACACGTGCAGGAGCGCATCATGTTGAGCGACGCGGTTTCAGACTATTCGATCTACCGGCGGGTGGTTTCGCAGCTCATGCACGGTGAAGAACAGCTCCCCAGCCTGCCCAACCTCACCCTGAAGATTCGCCATGCCCTGCATGAAGCCAGTACCACCACCGCGCAACTGGCCAGCCTGATCAACCGTGACCCAGCCCTGGCCGCCCTTTTGGTCAAGCACGCCTGCAGCCCGCTTTACCGCCAGCGACGCCAGGCCCGCAGCCTGCATGACGTGATCCAGTTGCTGGGCATGCGCGAAGTCGATCGCATCACCATGGCGCACAGCATCAAGAGCCTGTTTATTCTGCACAGCCCGGCCCACAAGCGCCTTTTCGTCGAAACCTGGGAACGCCTGGTGCTCAAGGCCAGCATCTGCGCCCTGCTCGCCCGCCTGCTGGGCACCGTCCCCGCCGAGCACGCCCTGCTCGCCAGCCTGCTCAGCGAAGTGGGCACCCTGGCGGTGCTTTCAGCTTTCCGCGACGAGCAGATAACCCCCACCCCGGAGCAGTACTACAAGCTCTGCCGCGAATACAGCAAGCCACTGAGCGTGATCATGTTGAAGAAATGGGCGGTGGACGGCGAATATGTCGAGGTGATCCGCCAGACCGGGCAATGGCAGTCCAGCCGTGGCCCTGCCCTGGACCTGCCTGACCTGATCAACCTGGGGCTCTACCACACCATCAAGGAACAACAGGTGCACTGCCAACTGCCGCCGCTGGAGGAGCTCGCGGCCTACCACAAACTGTTCCCGCCGCAGGATTTTATTGGTGAAAACGGCGAGCTCAGTCTGGTGATCAGCCACCGCAGCGATATTCAGGCGATTGCCGAAACCCTGCGTTAAAGGTCGTTATCGCCCACCCCGGCACGACTCAGGCACTCGCGCAGGTGCTTGATCTCCTGCTTGCTGCATTCATTGCCTTGGTGAGGGTGATGAAGGACGAACTCCTGTTGATTGAGCAATACTCGAAAGCGTGCCCCCAGTAGCGGCTCCACCGTCGCGCCCAGGTGCTGCAACAGCGACTCCACCTCGCGCCAATGGATATTACTGGGCAAGGGGCCCTGGCAGATCGAGCGCAAGAGCGCCTGCTGTTTATGGCTCATGAACACCTCCACACAGCCAGCACTGTTCCTCACAGCATAGTCAGCAGCAGGAAAAGTGTCTGACCCGCCGTGGGCTGGCTGGGCGACATAAAACGGCAACACGCCTGCCCTAGAGTGCGGGCTCGAATTCCCGAGGAGCGTGCCGTGAGCCGTTCAACCCGCCACCTGTGCAAGACCCTGGACATGATTGCCGCCAACCAGGAATCCGCCGCCATCGCCGTGATGCGCGCCGCCGAGCGCATCGGCGATGAACTGCTCAAGCAGCAGCTGCTTAACGTGATCCACCGTATGAACCTGGACGCCGCCCAGCTGCGCAATGCCCGCGAGGAAATTGCCGGACAGGGACTTAAGCGCGCCTGAGCAGCCCCCGTGGGCCTGTTTAAGCTCTCGCGAGCTGGAGCCTGTTTTGGACGCAGTAGGGCCGATGCGCAGCAGATCGTAGGCAGGTTCTTAACGATCGATAATCTGCCCGCGCATGGGCGCCAGCCTGGCCAGCAGCCGGTTCTGCGCGGGCATGGCAATCCCCTGTTCGGTCATCGCCGCCTGCAGGTTTTCCACCAGGGCGTTGAAGTCGCTGGGGGTGAGGTTCAAGCCGGTGTGGCTCTCCTCCATGCTGTCACCGGTATAGGTGCAGGGCCCACCTGCCTCCATGCAGAACTGCTCCACCAGTTTGTCGCGCACGCGCTGGATATCGACATCCTCGAAGTGATGGACGATGCGTGGATCGGCTGCGATCTTCAGCAACATACCCTCCACCACCGCTTCGATGCCGGCCTGCTCGCCCAGTGCCAGGTACAGACTGTCATCCCTGGGTGACTGCTGGGCGCAGGCGCCGAGGGCCAGCAGCAAGGCAATAATTGGCAGGCGCATGCTTAGAAACTCCCCTGGATGGACAGGTAGACGCCATCCTGATTATCCAGGCTGGCGATTTCACCTAGACGGGCATAGGCCAG
>JBFHPI010000136.1:0-7676 GCA_041592855.1 Pseudomonas sp. | reverse complement strand
CGTCACCCATCAACGCGGTGAACGTGCGGATCTGGGACGGTATGCCCGGGGGCGGCGGCGCGGTGGTCTTCGGCGACACGACGACCAACCTGCTGACCAACACCACCCACACGCGCCTGCCGGTCTTTCGCAACGACATCAACCAGATCGAGGGCGTGGTGCACATGCGCCAGATTGCCCGCCTGCTGAGCCACAACGAGCTGAATAAGGAAGCCTTGCTGGCGGCCTGCAACGAGCCCTATTTCGTTCCGGAAAGCACTCCGCTGTCGACCCAGCTGATCAACTTCCAGAAGGAAAAGCGCCGGATCGGCATAGTGGTCGACGAGTATGGCGATGTAATCGGCGTGGTCACCCTGGAAGACCTGCTGGAAGAGATCGTCGGTGACTTCAGCAACCAGAGCAGCCTGCGCAGCCCGGATATACACCCCCAGGACGATGGCACACAGGTCATCGACGGCGCTGCCTATATCCGCGAAATCAACAAGGCTCTGGACTGGCACCTGCCCTGCGACGGCCCCAAGACCCTCAACGGCCTGATCACCGAAGCCCTGGAGAATATCCCGGAAAGCGCGGTGTGCCTGAAGATCGGCCCCTATCGCCTGGAAATCCTGCAGTCTTCAGGCAACCGGGTGAAAAGCGTGCGGGTCTGGCAGGCTGGCGTACCCGCGCTCAAAGAGCAGACCGTGGAAGAGTGAGCTGCGCCGCCAGGCCCTCGGCCCACACCCTGTAGCCCAGGACCGATGGGTGATAGCCATCCTCGGCCAGGTAATCATGGGTAAACTCCAGCTCAACCGCGCAATGCTGCACCCCAAGCTCATTGGCCAGGCCCTGCAGGCTGCGATCCAGAATCCGCCCGCGGGCACCAAGCACCTGCCGTAACAACCAAGGCAGAGCACGAAAATACTGCAACGGCGGCACCGCGCTAAAAACCACCTGAGCGCCGCCCTGCTCCAGCTGCTGCGCCATCAAGCGTAGCGGTTGTCGCCATTGCTGCAGGGAACTCAGCCCGGTGGTGTCATTGACGCCGAACACCAGCAGGGCCAAATCCACCGGTTCTTCCAGGGCATCGGGTAACAGCCGCTGACTGGCCTGGCCGGCGGTAATGCCATTTTCGCCAAAGGCCCGCCAACGCACTGGGCGTTGCAAGCGCTGCGCCAACGCCTCGGCCAGTTGCCCGGGCAAAGCTGCCTGCAGCTTATCCACGCCGACCCCCGCCACGGTGGACTCGCCCAACAGCAGCAGCCGTAGGGGCTCACCGGTAAAAGTCTGCCCGGCCAAGCCATGGGGCAGACCGGCCGCCGCCGGCAAGCGCAGGGCCGTGCGCCGGGTATACAGGGCCTGGGGCACAAGCAGCGGTAACAGTGGCACGGCCACAAGCCACCACAGGGCGAAGCGTTTCACAGGCTGATACTGACAGCCTGGGAGGCGCGCACGGCTTTGGCCCGCGCCGCCTCGATCGACTCATCACGGGCCAGGGCCACCCCCATACGGCGCTGACCACTGACTTCGGGCTTGCCGAACAGGCGCAAGGCGGTATCCGCCTCGCCCAGGGCCGCCCCCAGGTTGCCAAAGCTCACCTGGCGCGACTCACCCTCCACCAGCATCACCGCCGAGGCACTGGGACCGAGCTGACGAATGGCCGGAATCGGCAAGCCAAGGATGGCCCGGGCATGCAGGGCGAACTCGGACAGGTCCTGGGAAATCAGAGTGACCAGGCCGGTGTCATGGGGGCGCGGCGAAATTTCGCAGAACCACACCTGATCGCCCTTGATAAACAGCTCCACGCCAAACAGCCCACGGCCACCCAGAGCGCCGGTGACCGCCAGGGCAATGCGCTCGGCGTCGGCCTGGGCCATGGCACTCATCGGTTGCGGTTGCCAGGACTCCTGGTAGTCACCCTTGACCTGACGATGGCCAATGGGCGCGCAGAACGAGGTGCCGCCGGCATGGCGCACCGTCAGCAGGGTGATCTCGTAATCGAAGTCGATAAAGCCCTCGACTATCACCCGCCCCTTGCCGGCCCGACCACCGGCCTGGGCGTAATCCCAGGCAGCTTGCAGGTCATCCAGGCTTTGCAGCACCGACTGCCCCTTACCCGACGAGCTCATGATCGGTTTGATAAGACAGGGAAAGCCAAGGCTTTCGACTGCCCCGCGGCACTGCTCGAAGGTATCGGCAAATTGATAGGGCGAGGTCGGCAGGCCCAATTCCTCGGCGGCCAGACGACGAATACCCTCACGGTTCATGGTCAGCTGCGCGGCTCGCGCCGTGGGGATCACGGTAAAGCCTTCGGCCTCCAGCTCCACCAGGGTCGCCGTGGCGATGGCCTCGATCTCCGGCACTATATAGTGCGGCCGCTCCTGCTCGATGACCGCACGCAGGGCGGCGCCATCGAGCATATCGATCACATGGCTGCGATGGGCCACCTGCATGGCCGGGGCGTTGGCGTAGCGATCCACGGCAATCACCTCGACCCCCAGGCGCTGCAGTTCGATCACCAATTCCTTACCCAGTTCACCCGAACCGCAGAGCAAAACACGGGTCGCACTCGGCGACAAGGGGGTTCCAATACGGGGCATAACAAGTCCTCAGGTTGATCGGGGCAGCGCCCTGCTAAAGCAAGACGCCCTTGGCCTGGGCACGCTGATGACACAGGCGCAGCGTTTCACGACGCTGCTCATTGCTCATGCGACTCCAGTGGGTGATTTCGGCCACGCTACGCTGACAGCCGATGCAGATATCCTCGTCATCCAGGGCACAGACATGCACGCAGGGCGAGGCCACGGGGCGTTCACTATCCATCAGTCGTCCTGCGGGGCCAGATCGCGGGCGTAACGCTGGGCGTTATGCACATAGTGGGCGGCGCTGGCTTCAAGCATCTTCTTCTGCGCCTCGGTCAGTTCGCGCACCACCTTGCCGGGCGAGCCCATGACCAGCGAGCCATCGGGAATCTCCTTGCCTTCGCCAATCAGGCTATTGGCGCCGATAATGCAGTATTTGCCGATCTTGGCGCCATTAAGCACCACGGCATTGATGCCGATCAGGCTGTAGTCGCCCACCGAGCAGCCATGCAGCATGGCGTTATGGCCGATGGTCACTCCCTTGCCGACATTCAGCGGGAAGCCCATATCGGTGTGCATCACCGTGCCATCCTGCACATTGCTGTTCTCGCCGATATGAATCAGCTCGTTATCGCCGCGCAGCACGGCGCCAAACCAGACACTGGCACCGGCTTCCAACTTGACCTTACCCACCAGCGCGGCATTGGGCGCGACCCAGCTCTGCTCGTGGGCCTCGACTTGGGACGAACCCAGGCGGTATTTCATCGTGTCATTCCTCTCAGGTAAGCCTGACAAAGCGCTCGGGCGGCAGATGCAGATCGATATTGGCGTCGTATACCAGATTGACCAATTCAACCAGCATGATGGCCGTCAGTCCCCAGATCTTGTATTCGCCATAGCGATAACTCGGCACATACCAACTACGCCCCAGGTAATCGATGCGATGGGTGGTTTCCCGCGGGTCTTCACGAAAGAAGTCCAAAGGTACGCTGAAGACCGCGGCAATCTCGCCGTCATTAGGCTCATAGTCGACAAAATCCGGCACCAGGCCGACATAGGGCGTGACCTGAATACCATGGCGCGAGACCAGGGTGCTCAATGGCCCGATCACCTCCACCAGACCGGCCGGCAGGCCGATTTCCTCATGGGCTTCGCGCAGCGCCGTGCGGATCAGGTCCTGATCCTCCGGGTCACGCCGCCCACCCGGGAAGGCCACCTCACCACTGTGGGTAGACAAGCCGTGAGCCCGCAGGGTCAACACCACCTCTGGCGCATCGCTACGGGTGATGGGCACCAGCACGGCAGCTTCCGGGTAGTCGTTGGCAGTGGGTAGCAATAGCGGGCGATAGCCGCGCATGCGGTGTATCAGCTCGTCCAGCATGGGTATTCTCGATCTTTTCGGCTGCCTGGATAATGGCACGAAAGCCTTGAGCCTCCCAAGCCCCGAGCACGCCATAGCGGCCATTCAGGCAGTCGATAGCGCCAGCCGGGCATCTTGCCGAACGGGCGCTGCGCGCGCCAAGATGAGACAAACTCAGGAGAGCGCACCATGAAGTTCTGCAGCCAGTGCGGCAGCCCCGTCAGCCAAAGCATACCGGCCGGTGACAACCGCCTGCGGCATGTCTGCGAGCACTGCCATACCGTGCACTACCAGAACCCGCGCATCGTTGCCGGCTGCCTGCCGATCTGGGGCGAGCAGGTGCTCTTGTGTCGTCGCGCCATCGAACCGCGTCGCGGTTACTGGACCCTGCCCGCCGGTTTTATGGAAAACGGTGAAACCATCGAACAGGCCGCCGCCCGGGAGACCCACGAAGAAGCGTGCGCCCGGGTGCGCGACCTATGCCTCTATACCCTGTTCGACCTGCCCCATATCAATCAGGTATACATGATGTTCCGCGCCGAACTGGTCGATCTGGACTTCGCCGCCGGCGAAGAGAGCCTGGAGGTACAGCTATTCCATGAACAGGAGATCCCCTGGTCAGAGCTGGCTTTCCCCACCATAGGCCGTACCTTAGAATGCTACTTCGCCGACCGCCGCAGCCAACACTACCCGGTTCGTACCGAACCGCTGGAAGCCTTGCGTGCCCACTTTAGAACGACCTGATCAATGAGAACGCCGATGCGCTGGTTGCTCCCCCTGCTTTGCCTGACCCTGGCCATGAGCGCTCAAGCCAGCATCACCACCTCCTTGGGCGGGCGCACCGTGGACAAGGTGCTGGTGATCAAGTCCGAGCGCCAGCTGCACCTGCAGCACCGCGGCGAAACCCTGAAGTCCTATCGGGTATCCCTGGGCAAACAGCCTATCGGGGCCAAAGAACGGGAAGGCGACCTGCGCACACCGGAAGGTATCTACTGGATCGACTGGCGCAAACCCAGCGACAAGTACCAGCTGTCCCTGCACATTTCCTACCCCAACGCCCGCGACCAGGCCCGCGCCCGCGCCAAGGGCGTACCAGCCGGCGGCATGATCATGATTCACGGCACGCCGCTGGATGAGGAATACCCGGAGTGGTTCTTTCACACCCTGGACTGGACCGAAGGCTGCATTGCCCTGAAGAACGATGACATGCGCGAGGTCTGGAGCCTGATCAAGGATGGCACCCTGATTGAAATCAGGCCTTAGGGGGCAGCGCGCAGAATCAACGATATCTGTGCGGCGGTGCGCATGGCGCCCCCTACCTAGAACTGCATATCGGAAAGGCGCCAGACCTCAAAGGCCGGCGTCTCATAGGGATGGCTGTTTCTCATGGCCTTGACCGCGTCGTGGATCAGTTCGTCGCCTACCACCATCTCCACCTTCCATTCCGCCACCTTCTCCACTTGCCCCTGTTGACCAAGGAAGGGCTGGCTGCCCTGCAGCGGGCGGAACTGCCCCTGACCCAAGGCTTGCCAGCAGCAGCTGTCATATGCACCGATGCGCCCACCGCCCGCGGCGAAAACGGCCTGCTTGACCGTTTCCAGATGGCTTTCCGGCACATAAAAGCAAAACTTGTACATCGCGCGCTCCAGCGACAGACCTGACGGATACAGCAAATGATTGACGCCAAGGATAATGGCATTTGGCCTGCAAGGCGATCAGCGTGCTGCATCACAGTTGCAGTGTAAGACGCCGGATTCCACCTCGTGTTCCGTCCATCGGCTATCCGACGAATTGCTAGCGGCCCAGCCAGAAGCGCCGCCAGCGCGCCGCAAACCCAGGCGCAGGCTGCGCATGGCGTCCGTCACAATAGGGCAAGGTGCGCGAGCGGCCGCAGCGGCACAGCAGCAATAGCTGCGCTCGAGTCGGAGCAAGACGCAGACCAGCGGCGCAATCGGCAGGACAATCGGGAAGCCGGGGCGAGCGCCCGCAGCGGCACAGCAGATGGGTTTGGCCAGGGCTAACCTGGCGCACCTCGGGAAGAACGGGCTCTTGCGAACCCGCTACGACCTCTACCGCCCCATGGACAGCGGGAGAGGCCTTGGCCTTATCAGTCAACCCAGACCCGGGCATTGCGGAACATGCGCATCCAGCCGCCATCTTCCTGCCATTCATCCGGCTTCCAGGAGTTCTGCACGGCGCGGAACACCCGTTCCGGGTGCGGCATCATGATGGTGACACGGCCATCACGACTGGTCAGACCGGTAATCCCGCGCGGCGATCCATTGGGGTTGGCCGGGTAACGCTCGGTGACCTTGCCGTGGTTGTCCACATAGCGCAGGGCCACGCAGCCGGACAAATCGGCTTCCAGCAGGGCTTCCTCGCTCTCGAACTCGGCATGCCCTTCGCCGTGAGCGATGGCGATCGGCAGACGCGAGCCAGCCATGCCCTGGAGGAAGATCGAGGCCGACTCCTGCACCTGCACCATGGCCACCCGCGCCTCGAACTGCTCGGAGCGGTTGCGCACGAAGTGCGGCCAGAACTCGGTGCCAGGAATCAGTTCGTGCAGGTTGCTCATCATCTGGCAGCCGTTGCACACGCCCAGGGCAAAGCTGTCCTTGCGCTCGAAGAAGGCCTGGAAGCCATCACGGGCACGGCTGTTGAACAGGATCGACTTGGCCCAGCCTTCGCCAGCGCCGAGCACGTCGCCATAGGAGAAGCCACCGCAGGCCACCAGGCCCTTGAACTGCTCCAGGCTAACGCGGCCACTGAGGATATCGCTCATATGCACGTCGACGGCGGCAAAGCCGGCGCGGTCGAAGGCGGCAGCCATTTCCACCTGACCATTGACGCCCTGCTCACGCAGGACAGCGATCTGCGGACGGATACCCTTGCGAATGTAAGGCGCGCTGATGTCCTGATTGACGTCGAACGCGAGCTTGATGTTGAGCCCCGGATTGTCTTCCTCCAGCAGCGCCTCGAACTCCTGATCGGCGCAGTCGGCGTTATCGCGCAGGCGCTGGATACGGTAACTGGTCTCGCTCCACTGGCGCTGCAACTGGCTGCGCTGGCCGCCGAACACTGGCAGACCATTGAAACTGATGGCCACTTCGTCGCTGTTGAGCGGCTGCCCAATCACCGCCACGCAGTCGCCCAGACCGGCAGCACTGAACTGCGCCAGCACCTGCGGAGTGTCGTCCTGGTGCACCTGGATCACCGCACCCAGCTCTTCGTTGAACAGCACCGCCGCCAGTTCGGCACTGTCGTCGGCCAGGGCATCGAGGAGCAGGTTCAAACCGCAATGCCCGGCAAAGGCCATTTCCAGGGCGGTAACCAGCAGGCCACCGTCCGAGCGATCGTGATAAGCGAGAATCTGGCCATCGGCATTCAGGCCCTGGATCACCGCGAAGAAGGCCTTGAGGTCTTCGGCGTCGTCCACGTCCGGGGCCTGTTGGCCGAGCTTGGCGTAGACCTGGGTGAGGATCGAGGCGCCCAGACGGTTCTGCCCACGGCCCAGGTCGATCAGGATCAGATCGGTTTCGCCCTTGTCCATGCGCAGCTGCGGGGTCAGGGTCTGACGGATATCGCTGACCGGGGCAAAGCCGGTCACCACCAGCGACAGCGGCGAAGTCACGCTCTTGTCAACGCCCTCTTCCTGCCAGCGGGTTTTCATCGACATGGAGTCCTTGCCCACCGGGATGGTGATGCCCAGCTCCGGGCACAGCTGCATACCCACGGCTTTTACCGTGTCATACAGG
>JBFHPI010000135.1:0-7692 GCA_041592855.1 Pseudomonas sp. | reverse complement strand
GCATTGATCACGACGATGTAGTCGCCGGTATCAACGTGCGGGGTGTACTCAGGCTTGTGCTTGCCACGCAGACGGCTCGCGATTTCGGTAGCCAGACGACCCAGGGTCTGACCTGCAGCGTCGACGACGTACCAGTCGCGCTTTACTGTTTCCGGTTTAGCAGTAAAAGTTTTCATTCTTTATAGCCTCAGGGGCCGCCCTGATAAATAAGACGGCGGATCTTACTGAATAGTGCGTACTTTGACAAGGTCAAAGGCAGCCGAAAACAGGCGCTATCGGGGGCTCGGGTCAGCGCGTCCGTTACTCGGCAAGATTCTTCGGCAGGCGGCGCATCACTTCCACTGCAGAAAGAGGTGCGCAATTATGCAGATCGCCAGGATAATTTCAACCCGATTATGCCAATCCGTTTCAAGGAGCTTGCCATGCACTATCGCCAACTGGGCCGCACGGACATCAAAGTCAGCGTCATTTGCCTGGGCAGCATGACCTGGGGCGAACAGAATGACGCCCGCGACGCCTTTGCCCAGATCGACCGGGCCAAGGCCTACGGGGTGAACTTTATCGACACGGCCGAGATGTACCCGGTACCGCCACGGGCCGAGACTTACAGCCAGACCGAGCAGATTATCGGCGATTATTTCAGGCAGCGCGGCGACCGTGCCGACTGGGTACTGGCCAGCAAAATCGCCGGCCCCGGCAATGGCATCGGCTATATCCGCGACGGCCAGCTCAGGCACAACCGCGCCCATATCAGCGCCGCCGTGGACGCCAGCCTCAAGCGCCTGCAGACCGACTGGATCGACCTCTATCAGCTGCATTGGCCGGAGCGCTCAACCAATTATTTCGGTCAACTCGGCTACCAGCACCAGGAGAGTGACTTCACCCCTCTGGAGGAAACCCTGGAGGCCCTGGACGAACAGGTCAGAGCCGGCAAGATCCGCCAGATTGGCCTGTCCAACGAAACGCCCTGGGGCACCCTGAAATTTCTGCAACTGGCCGAACAAAGAGGCTGGGCGCGCATGGTCTCGATCCAGAACCCCTACAACCTGCTTAACCGCAGCTTCGAAGTGGGCCTGGCGGAAATCGCCATACGTGAACAATGCGGCTTGCTGGCTTACTCACCGCTGGCTTTTGGCATGCTCAGCGGAAAATACGCCGGGGGTGCACGCCCGGCTGGCGCACGCCTGAGCCTGTACAGCCGCTTCTCGCGCTACACCAATGCGCAGTCTGAAGCGGCCTGTGCCCGCTACGTCGCCCTGGCGCGCGAGCATGGCCTTGATCCTGCACAGATGGCGCTGGCATTCGTGACGGCCCAGCCCTTTGTCAGCAGCAATATTATCGGCGCCACCAGCCTGGAGCAGCTCGACAGCAATCTGGCCAGCTGCGAACTGCAGTTGTCTGCCGAGGTAATGGCAGGTATCGAGGCCATCCACAGAGCGCAGCCCAACCCGGCACCCTGACAGCAAGAAGCCCGGCAGTTCCCGAGCTTCTTGGTTCAGCGCTGGATCACAGCGAACGGGCAATGATTTCCTTCATGATTTCGTTGGTGCCGGCATAAATGCGCTGCACCCGCGCATCGGCCCAGGCTCGCGCCACCGGGTATTCCCACATGTAGCCGTAGCCGCCGTGCAGCTGCACGCACTCATCGAGCACCTTGCACTGCAGGTCCGTGCCCCAGTACTTGAGCATCGCCGCCGTTGGCACATCCAGCTTGCCCTGCAGGTGCAGCTCCAGGCAGCGATCGACAAACACCCGGCCGACCTGAATCTCGGTGGCCATCTCGGCCAGCTTGAAACGGGTATTCTGGAAATCCGCCACCGACTTGCCGAAGGCCTTGCGCTCACGGGTATAGTCCAGGGTCCACTTGAGCGCCGCCTCGGCTGAGGCCAGGGCACCAACACCCACGGTCAGGCGCTCCTGGGGCAGCTCCTGCATCAGATAGGCGAAGCCCATGCCGGCCTGCCCCAGCAGGTTTTCCCTGGGTACGCGCACATCCTGGAAGAACAGCTCGGAGGTGTCCTGGGCCTTCATACCAACTTTTTCCAGGCGCTTGCCCTTGGAAAAACCTGGCGTACCAGACTCCACCAGAAACAGGCTGGTGCCCTTGGCCCCAGCCTTGGGGTCGGTCTTGGCCACCACAATCACCAGATCGGCCAGCCAACCGTTGGTGATAAAGGTCTTGGAGCCATTGATCACGTATTCGTCGCCATCCAGCACCGCGGTGGTCTTCACCCCCTGCAGGTCGGAGCCGACCCCAGGTTCGGTCATGGCAATGGCGCTGACCATCTCGCCACTCACCAGCTTGGGCAGGTAGTGCTGTTTCTGCGCCTCGCTGCCGTAATGCAGGATATAGGGCGCGACGATGTCCGAATGCAGGGAGAAGCCGATGCCAGTCAGACCCAGGCGCCCCACTTCCTCGATCACCACAGTGCTGTAGAGAAAGTCGGCAGACATGCCGCCGTACTCCTCCGGGATATGCGAGCAGAGCATCCCCGCCTCGCCGGCCTTGTTCCACAGGCCGCGGTCGATATGGCCGTCCTTCTCCCACTGGGCGTGATAGGGCACGGCTTCCTGCTCGAGAAACTTGCGCACGCTGTCGCGAAACTGTTCATGCTCGGAGCTGAAAATCGTTCTGGGGATCATGGCGATACCTGCGAAATGGGTGTTGGAAAAGTGGACTCGACTTTAGCCAAGCAAACGCTTGGTCACACTGGACACAAGCGACAAAAAATAAGACGATCCAGCCAGACCATGACCGCTTAGCCTTAAAAAGAATAATAGCCATGCCCAACAAGCCCGCTGCGACCACCCTGCGTCGCGTCAGCATTCTCGCCACCGACGGCGTCTTCGCCTCCACCCTGATGCAGGCCAAGGACTTCTTCCATATGGCCAGCCTGCGCTTTGGCAAGCAGCAAGGCCGCGGCCTGACCCCCAGCTTCGAGATCCACCTGGTCAGCCCGAACGGCCAGCCGGTGCGCAGCTTCAGCGATGTCCAGTTGCCGGTGGATGGCCCCCTGGATGACGCCGAAGTGATTATCCTGCCGGCCTTCTGGGACGACTTCGACGCCCTTTGTCAGCGCCACCCTCAGGTGCTTGGTTGGCTCAAACAGCGCCATGCCGCCGGCAGCGTGATCTGCGGCGAAGCCACCGGGGTGTTCTGGATGGCCCAGGCCGGCCTGCTCGACGGCAAGGAAGCCACCACCTACTGGCGCTTCTTCAATGAATTCGCCGAGCGCTTTCCCCAGGTGCTGCTTAACCAGGACAAGCACCTGTCCGATGCCGACAATCTGTATTGCGCCGGTGGCGTGACCTCGGCCTGCGACCTGTATATCTACCTGATCGAGCGTTTTTGCGGTGCCAGTGTGGCCCAGGGCGTGGCCCGCGACATTCTCTACGAGGTGCAGCGCAACTACGCCCCCGGGCGCATTGGCTTTGGCGGGCAGAAGCTGCACCAGGACATGACCATCCTGCAGATCCAGCAGTGGCTGGAGGACCACTTTGCCGACAAGTTCCGCTTCGAGGACGTGGCCCGCGAGCATGGCATGAGCATTCGCAACTTTATGCGCCGCTTCCAGGCCGCCACCGGCGACAAACCCCTGCATTATCTGCAGCGCCTGCGCATCGAAACCGCCAAGAGCCTGCTCAGTGCCACCCGCAAGAGCATCAAGACCATCAGCTACGAGGTCGGTTACGACGACGCCAGTTTCTTCGCCCGGCTGTTTCGCCAGCACACCGAACTGTCGCCCAACCAGTACCGCCGCCAATTCCAGCACAAGGACGGCCACCCTTGAAGCAAAACACTGTTACCGCAGCGCCGCTGCACTGATCCTTGGATGGGTAGGTGGTCGCCGAACTCCTACCTATGATCGGGGCACTGATAACAACAATAGGTAGACTCCCATGCGCCGCACCCTGATTGCCCTGCTTGCCGCCACCAGCCTCAGCGCGGCAGCGGCCGACAATTGGAAACCCTTCCCCTACGACCAGAGCGCCTATGACTACTCCGGCGACAAGCTGCGCCAAGCCTGGCCACAGCTGACCCGCGGCTTCGGCGGCGACTACCCCTTCCCGGATGCCGACTGGGTCGTCAGCATGGCCACCAGCCACCCCGAGGCCCTGGAAAAAACCGTACTGGCCGACACCGGCTTTACCGGCAAGCCGGAAGAAGCCGAAGTCTATGCCGAGAAACTGCAGGATGTCTGGCGCCTGATGTTCCGTGGTGACTTTGCCCAGGCCAAACAGCAAGGCCTGGCTCTGGGCGTTGGCGGACAGATCCCGGCGATGTTCGCCCAGGTGGTCTACGCCATGTTCCTGGTGCCGGATCAGGCCGAGAAACACAAACTGCTGGAAGAGGTGATCAGCTACACCGACCAGGCCGGCGATCTGGTTCAGGCCGACACCGTGGCCCAGTTCGGCCGGGTCTACGCCAAGGCCCGCCTGGGCGAGGAGCTGTCGGTACCGGTGGTGCTCAAGCGTGGCTACACCTCGCAGATCCCTGCGGAACTCAAGGCCCTGCTGGCCAAACAGCCGAATCAACCCTTCGCCCTGGCCCTCTACGGCGGCTACGAGGCCGGGGTGATTCGCAAGGTGGGCAAGTTGGTCGGGCGCATGACCTATGGGGTCAGCGCAGACAATATGGAAAAGTACTTCAGCCGCAGCTTCCAGGCCCGCGACGACCTGCCGATCGGCCACTACGAATATGCCAATGCCCTGGCCTATGTATACGGCGACGACGAACAGGCCAAGGCCCTGCAGCACCTCAAGCGCGCGGTGGCGATCAAACCGATCAATGCCATGGAAGCCCTGGAAGTGGCCTATGCGCAGAAGATGCTGGCCCAGTACGAGCAGCAACTGGCGCAGAACTGAAACCCCAGGGGGCATCGGGCAATCTAGGCCGGCAGCCACGTACAAAAAAGGCGACCCTGAAGGTCGCCTTTTTCATGTCGCTGATCAGGGCTTATGCGGCCGCGAAAGAAACTCGTGGGACTGCATTTCCAGCAGGCGGCTCAGGGTGCGCTGGAACTCGAAGGTCAGGCGGCCGCCGGTGTACAGGTCTTTGAGCTCCACCTCGGCGGAGATGATCAGCTTGACGTTGCGATCGTAGAACTCGTCCACCAGATTGATAAAGCGTCGCGCCATGTCCTCCTTGGCCACGCTCATCTGCTCGACATTGGCCAGGATCACCGCATGGAAGATCTTGCCCAGCTCGATATAGTCATTCTGGCTGCGCGGGCCGTCGCATAGCTCGCGAAACTCGAACCAGGCCACATCGTCACCGACCTTGAGCGCGGTGATGGCACGGTTCTCGATGATCAGCGCCTCGTTTTCCTGCACCGAACAATGCTCCGGCAGCAGGCTGCGGAAGCTCTTGTCCAGGCTCACTTCAGCCTCGGCATCCAGAGGCCAGTGGAACAGCTCGGCCTGCTCCAGGGCACGCAGGCGGTAGTCCACGCCGCTGTCGACGTTGACGATCTCGGTGTGCTGCTTGAGCAGGGCGATGGCCGGCAGAAAGCGGGCGCGTTGCAGGCCGTCCTTGTACAAACCGTCCGGCACGATATTGGAGGTGGCCACCAGGGAGACGCCGTTCTTGAACAACTCTTCCATCAGGGTGGCGAGGATCATCGCGTCGGTAATGTCGCTGACGAAAAACTCGTCGAAGCAGATCACCCGCGCCTCGTCGGCGAAGCGCTTGGCGATGATGGTCAGCGGGTTCTTCTCGCCCTTGAGGGTTTTCATTTCCTCATGCACACGTTTCATAAAGCGGTGGAAATGGGTGCGCATCTTCTGCTTGAACGGCAGCGCATCGAAGAAGGTGTCCACCAGATAGGTCTTGCCACGGCCTACCCCACCCCAGAAATAGATGCCCTTGACCGGCCCCTGGGGCTTCTTGGCGAACAGCTTGCCAAACAGGCCTGCCTTGCCCTGATCGGCGGCCACCAGCTCGTCGTAGAGACGCTGCAAATGCCGAACGGCATTTTCCTGGGCCGCATCATGGAAGAAGTCGGGCCGCTTGAGGTCGGCCTGGTAACGTTCGAGCGGAGTCATGATTCGTAAGAGCCTGTTCAAAGTCTGCTGCGCGTCGGGCCTGCTGCGTTAGAAACAGGCTCGGATGCTCATGTACACCAGTACACTCCGCCTCCTCGCCTGCCTCTGCCTTGCATACCTCTAGCTCGCGAGCCTTTCAACAGGCTCTCAGCCGGGCAAGTAAAACGGGGGCGTCACTTTAGCGACGCCCCCGTGGATTGGCAATCATGCGGTGGCCTGCGGCCTTACTCCTGCGGCGCCAAGGCCTCACGCAAACGGGCGATGGCAGCCTCACGCACTGCGGCGTCGGCAAAATCCGGGCTTTGCGCCACGCATTCGCCATCCAGCCACACGCCAAAACCGCCGTCCTGCTCGCGCACATCCAGCGCCTCGCCGGACTGCAAACGCTTGTTCACCAGGCCCGCCGACTTGCCATCGGCGAAGGATTTGGACAGCAACAGCTGCTCGCCGCTGGCGTCCAGCAGGCGGAAGCGGAAGCTGCCATCGTCATCGCGGAAGCTGACAAAGCGCGCGCTTTTGGCGGCTTTCTTCTTCTCGCCAGAGGCGGTCTGCACCTGCTCGCGGAACGAGCGCAGGCCCACCGCCTCGCGCAGTTCACCAAGGAAGGGGGTGGCAATCTTGCGCGCCTTGGCGGCGCCGGCCAGGAGGATATCTTCCAGATCCGCCGGCTTGGCAATCAACGCGTTATAGCGCTCACGGGCCTCGCCCAGCTCGTTTTCCAGCAGCTGATACAGGCGATTCTTCGCCTCGCCCCAGGCCAGACCGCCCTCCAGTTCGACACGGAACTCAGCTTGCTGCGCCTGGCTGGCGAAGGCCTGATACAGGGTGAACAGGTGCGAGCCATCGACCTCCTTGGGTTCGCCCGGCAGCTTGGAGTCAGTGACGATGCGGGCGATGGCGTCCTTGAGCTGCTTGGCAGTGCCGAACAGCGGGATGGTGTTGTCATAGCTCTTGCTCATCTTGCGCCCGTCGAGACCGGGCAGGGTCGCCACTTCCTCTTCGATCACCGCCTCGGGCAGGGTGAACAGCTCTTTGCCCTGGCCGAACAGGTGGTTAAAGCGCTGGCCAATATCCCGGGCCATTTCCACATGCTGAATCTGGTCGCGGCCGACCGGCACCTTGTGCGCGTTGAACATCAGAATGTCCGCCGCCATCAGCACCGGATAGCTGAACAGGCCCATGGTCACGCCAGCGTCCGGGTCCTCGCCCTGCTCAATGTTCTTGTCCACCGAGGCCTTGTAGGCATGGGCACGGTTGAGCAGGCCCTTGCCGGCGACGCAGGTGAGCAGCCAGCACAGCTCGGGAATCTCGGGAATATCCGACTGGCGGTAGAAGGTCGCCTTGTCCACGTCCAGGCCCAGGGCCAGCCAGGTGGCAGCGATTTCCAGACGCGAACGCTGAATGCGCGCCGGGTCGTCGCACTTGATCAGCGCGTGGTAGTCGGCGAGGAAATAGAAGGAATCGGCGTCGGCCGCGCGGCTGGCGACAATGGCCGGACGGATGGCCCCGGCATAGTTGCCCAGGTGTGGGGTGCCGGTGGTGGTGATGCCGGTAAGGATACGAGTGGTCATATTCAGATTCGCTTTGCTTGGACCATCTGGATGAGCGCGCGTGCCGGGGCCGCGTCAGCCATCGTGTCAGTAGGGT
>JBFHPI010000134.1:0-7723 GCA_041592855.1 Pseudomonas sp. | reverse complement strand
TTGCCGCGTTCGGCCAGTTGCAGGGAGCGGGCCCAGGGGTGGAACTCCCATTGCACCTGAACTCCTTCCAGGGCAAAGGCTTCGGCGACAATGCGTGAGGCCACGCCCTGATGGGGGAGCTGTTCGCCGAGATAGGGCGGCCATTCACCATTGGTCAGGCGCACCGAGTCGGCGGCCACAGGCATGGACGCGAGCAGGCTGAGCAGCAAAAAAGTACAGAGTGCGCGCATTTGAGCAGTGCCGATGCAGAGTGTTATCTGAGTCTAGCTGCAATCGGCACAGTGGACGGCCTTACTGCAGCATGCTCATGGCCGCTTCCATGGCCGCCGAGAGATCTTCGTCCTCGTTGAGGTTCTGGCTCGGATCCAGGCCCAGCTTGCGGAATGCCGGAATCTGGCTCCAGTCCAGCTGGGTATAGGGGTGCTCGCTGCCGATATAGCTCTGCAGGGTGGCCACCTGGACGATATCCACGTAGTCGACCTTGGCGCTGTCGCGGCTGAAGTCCAGGTACTGGCTGGGCACCATGGCGATCAGCTCGGGGAATTCCCAGGTGCGCAGGATCTTGTCGCCGATGATCGGGTGGATCTTCTCGATCACATGGTTGAGGCTGATGGAGTCGGCCAGCAGTTCGCTGTGCTCCTCGGCATAGGTGAGGATCGGCAGTACGCCGATCTGGTGCACCAGACCGGCCAGGGTAGCCTGGTCCGGCAGCAGGCGGGTGTAGTGTTTGCACAGTACATGGCAGATGCCGGCGATTTCGGTGCTCTTGTTCCACACTTCGCGCATCTTGCGATCAACCACATCGCTGGTCGCCTGGAACATCTGCTCCATGGCCAGACCCGTGGCCAGGTTGCAGGTGTAGTTGATGCCGAGGCGGCCCACGGCCATCTGCAGGTCGGTAATTTCCTTGTTGGTACGCAGCAGCGGGCTGTTCACTACCTTGATGATGCGTGCGGTCAGGGCGGCGTCGTTGCCGATCACCTTGCTCAGCTGGGCCACACCGATATCCGGGTCTTCGGCTGCCTCGCGCACCTTGAGGGCGACCTCGGGCAGGGTGGGGAGGACCAGTTCATCGTTCTCGATGGCCTTGATCAGGTCCTTTTGGACTTTCTCGGCAAGCATGCTCATGGGCAATTCTCTTTAAGCTGTCAGCATTGATTAGGTTAGCGTTAACGCTGGATTTCGCGGTCTGCATCCAGTGTATACGGCAAATCCAGCAATTTCAGGGCAGGGCCGTCAGGCGCGCCCAGCTGGATGCGGCCATCCTCGACCGCATCCTGTTGCAGTACGGCCAGGAGCTCGCAGCCCTGCTCGGCCTGGGCAGCCAGCACCACCTCGCCGACGCTGGATCCATGCACCGGTGAATAGAGCTCGGTGGCGGGCAGCGGGGCGTTGCCATCTGCCAGGCTCAGGCGATACAGGCGGCGCTTGAGTTTGCCCAGGTATTGCATGCGCGCGACGATTTCCTGGCCGGTATAGCAGCCTTTCTTGAAGCTGACGCCATCCAGAGCCTGCAGGTTGATCATCTGCGGAATAAACAGCTCCCGGGTCGGGCCCAAGACCTGACCGATGCCGGCGCGGATCTGGGCCAGCAGCCAGGCATTTAGTGGCGCTTGCATCAGGTGTTGATTCAGCTGCTGTTGCAGCATTTCGGCCTGCTCGGCTGGGGCCCAGAGCTCGGCGCGACCATCACTCAGGCGCAGGGCAAGGCGACCATCGGCTTGTACCAGGCTGTCGGCTTCAGTCGGCAGCGCCAGGCCGAGCGCGCTCAGCGCGCTGTCGCCAGCGCTCAGGCCAAAGCGTATCCAGGTCGCACTTTCATCGGTGAGTTTGGATTTGCTGAAGACCGCGAATTTCTGCAGATCGGCCTGCTGGGTGGCGAGCAGTTCGCTGGCCATGGCCAGCAGGTAGCCGTCCGCGACGCTGACAATGCGAAAGCTCGACTGCATCCGGCCCTTGGGGGTGCAGCGGGCACCGAGGCTGCAGTGGCTGGCACTCAGGTAGTTGAGGTTGCAGGTGACCTGACCCTGTAGGAACTTGCCTGCATCCGGGCCACGTACGGCGAGGATGCCTTCGTGGTTGAGGGGGCAGTAAAACGCGGTATCGGCCATGGGCTATTGGAAATCACTGGATAAAAGTTGGGGGCGTCCATCATAAAAGCAGCGGCAAGCCTCAAGCTACCTGCTTGCAATAAAAGCCCGGAAAAAATGGCCGGAAGACAGTTTCTGCGATCTGAGGCCGCTTGCGGTAGCGGCCCGCCGAGTGCCCAGCAGGGGCGGGGCATGGAAATCTCATCGTGCGGCGGGGGCTGTTTGTTCCCCTTGATACCTGCAGTTTGAGGCCGCTTGCGCCTGTTATACTGCGCGCCTACTTTGTGGTCTGCCCTCTATGGCCGCCACCCGTCTAGCCGTCGCTGCGCGACGTTAAAAATGGTTCCGTGCCATTTTTCAAGGAGCATTTCCATGGTCGACTCGGTTGAACTCAATCGTCTGTTCTGGCACAGCCGCCGCGGCATGCTGGAGCTGGATGTGCTGCTGGTGCCTTTTGTTCGGGAGGTCTACCCGAACCTGGATGAGGATGATCGTGCGCGTTACCGCAAGCTGCTCGAATGCGAGGATCAGGACATGTTCGGCTGGTTTATGCAGCGCGGCGAGCCGGACGATGTCGATCTCAAGCGCATGGTCCGCATGATTCTGGATCGTGTCCAGCCGCAGTGAGGTGTTTGAGTGTCGGTGGCAGCCTTCGTTAGGCTTGCTGCTGGCCTATGCCATGGTGCAGGGGCTGGCTTTGCTGAGCCTGCTGTTGTTGGATCTGCCGGTATGGGGCGTGCTGCTCGGTTTGCTGGGTTGCCTGGGGCATGCGCTGTGGGTGTTGCCGCGGCATATTCTGCTGCGCTCGGCCGCCGCTTACCGGGGGTTGCGTCAGGATCGCAATGGCTGGCAGGTGTACAGCGTCGCGGCGGGCTGGCAAGCCATCGAGCCGTGCCCGGATAGCCTGGCCCTGCCGCTGCTGGTGGTGGTTCGTTTTAAGCTGGTAGACCGGCGCCGGGTGCATTCCCTGTGCATTCCTTGCGACAGTCTGCCACGGGATCTGCATCGGCGCTTGCGTGTGCGTCTCAAGTTCAGCCGGCGTAGGTGGGCGGCCGCAGAATAGTGTCGCAGGCTTCGGCCAGTGGCTCGGGGTAGTCCAGGGTGTAGTGCAGGCCGCGGCTTTCCTTGCGCTGCATGGCGGACTCGATCATCAGTTCGGCGACCTGGGCCAGGTTGCGCAGCTCGATCAGGTCGCGGCTGACCTTGTAGTTGCTATAGAACTCGTCGATTTCGTCCAGCAGCAGGCGTACCCGGTGCTGGGCCCGCTGCAGGCGCTTGTTGGTACGCACGATGCCCACGTAGTCCCACATAAAGCGCCGCAGCTCATCCCAGTTGTGCGCGATGATCACGTCCTCATCCGAGTCGGTCACCTGGCTGGCATCCCAGCCCGGCAGGTTGCTGGGTATCGCGACCCGATCCAACTGGGCGACGATATCCTCGGCCGCCGAGCGAGCGTAGACAAAACACTCCAGTAGCGAGTTGCTGGCCATGCGATTGGCCCCGTGCAGGCCGGTAAAACTGGTTTCGCCGATGGCGTACAGGCCGGGTATGTCACTGCGGCCCTGCTGGTCTACCAGTACGCCACCGCAGGTGTAGTGGGCGGCAGGGACCACCGGGATGGCCTCTTTGGTGATGTCGATGCCGAATGTCAGGCAGCGTTCATAAACAGTGGGAAAGTGCGACTTCACAAATTCGGCCGGCTTATGGCTGATATCCAGATAGACGCAGTCCACCCCCAGGCGCTTCATTTCGTGGTCGATGGCGCGGGCGACGATATCCCGTGGCGCCAGTTCGGCGCGGCTGTCGAAACGCGGCATAAAACGCTTGCCATTGGGCAGCTTGAGCAGGCCGCCCTCGCCACGTACGGCTTCGGTGATCAGAAAACTCTTGGCCTGGGGGTGGTACAGGCAGGTGGGGTGGAACTGGTTGAACTCCAAGTTGCCCACCCGGCAGCCGGCACGCCAGGCCATGGCAATGCCGTCACCACAGGCCCCGTCCGGGTTGCTGGTGTACAGGTAGACCTTGGCGGCACCGCCAGTGGCGAGCACCACGAAGCGGGCGCGAAAGGTGTCCACCTCGCCTGTGCTGCGATCCAGTACGTAGGCGCCCAGGCAGCGTTGGCCGGGTAGGCCCAGTTTGCGCTCGGTGATCAGGTCCACCGCCACCCGTTGCTCCAGCAGTTCGATATTCGGGCGCTGCCGGGCCTGTTCCAACAGGGTGTTGAAAATGGCCGCGCCGGTGGCGTCGGCGGCGTGAATGATGCGTCGGTGGCTATGGCCGCCTTCACGGGTCAGGTGAAACTCGAAGCCGCCGTCTTCCCGTTCGGTCTCGTTGTCCCGGGTAAAGGGCACACCCTGGTCGATCAGCCACTGGATGGCTTCGCGGCTATGCTCCACGGTAAAGCGTACGGCGTCCTCACGGCATAGGCCGCCGCCGGCATTGAGGGTGTCGGCCACATGGGATTCAACGGTGTCGGTGTCGTCCAGTACCGCCGCCACACCGCCCTGAGCCCAGTAGGTCGAGCCATTGGCCAGGTTGCCCTTGCTCAGTACGGCGATGCGCAGGTGGCTGGGCAGGGTCAGGGCCAGTGTGAGGCCAGCGGCTCCGCTGCCGATGACCAGAATGTCGTGTTGGTGGTGTTGGCTCATGTCCGGATTCCGCGAAAAGCGGCCCCTAGTATATAGAGGGGGTGGGCGGCACAATAGCGCCCATATTCCCAAGTGGGATGCTCAGGAACTTTTTCCCTGTGCGGCGTTCTACAGGCCCGCATGTCGCACACCTCTTGGCCGCGCGACTGGGGTGTTGGCGAGCCTGGCGTCAGCGCAGGTCAATACCGCTAACGGCGGTGGCTGCGTCCCTCGTATCGTGCTCTGTATGGGGTTGGCAGGAAACATGTTTGAAGGAGAGAACTTTTGCGCAATGCCCAAGTCTACTTTTGCAAGGTGATTGACTGGCGGCAACCGCACTCCTGCAAACCTATTGAGGAGTGTTCATGCTAACCCAGGAAGAAGATCAGCAGCTGGTCGAGCGCGTGCAGCGTGGGGACAAGCGCGCCTTCGATCTGTTGGTGCTGAAGTATCAGCACAAGATCCTCGGGTTGATCGTGCGTTTTGTGCATGACAGCCATGAGGCTCAGGACGTCGCCCAGGAAGCCTTCGTCAAGGCATACCGGGCGCTGGGGAATTTTCGCGGTGACAGTGCGTTCTATACCTGGCTGTACCGCATCGCCATCAATACGGCGAAGAATCATCTGGTGTCCCGCGGTCGGCGGCCGCCAGAGAGTGATGTGAGTGCCGAGGATGCCGAGTTCTATGACGGCGACCATGCACTCAAGGATATCGAGTCGCCCGAGCGGGCCTTGTTGCGCGATGAAATCGAAGCCACGGTGCATCGCAGCATCGAGCAGTTGCCCGAGGACTTGCGCACGGCCCTGACCTTGCGCGAGTTCGACGGCTTGAGTTATGAGGACATTGCCAGCGTCATGCAGTGTCCGGTGGGTACGGTGCGGTCGCGGATTTTCCGTGCTCGTGAGGCGATTGATAAGTCTCTGCAACCCCTGTTGCAAGAAGCTTGAGACGGCGTCAGCCAAGAGAGGAACAGCCATGAGTCGTGAAGCGCTGAATGAATCGCTGTCTGCAGTGATGGACAATCAAGCGGATGAACTGGAACTGCGCCGCGTGCTGGCTGCCAGCGAGGATGCTGATCTGCGTGCCACCTGGAGTCGCTACCAGTTGGCGCGGGCCGTGATGCACAAGGAGTTGCTGGAGCCGCGTCTGGATATTGCCGCTGCGGTGTCGGCGGCCTTGGCTGATGAACCTGTGCCAGCGTCGCGAAAAACTCAGGCGCCCTGGCGTACTCTGGGACGCTTGGCGGTGGCGGCGTCGGTTACCGTAGCGGTGCTGGTGGGGGTGCGTTTCTACAACCAGGATGAGATCACCGGAGCGCAGATGGCCCAGCAGGTCACTCAGCCCATGCTCAGTTTGCCCCAGGTGCAGGGGCCGGCATTGTTGGCCGGGTTCAATGCTGAAGACGAGTCGGCGTCTGCTGCGGCTCAGGCGGCTCAGTCTTCCGGTTGGCATGAGCAGCGCCTGCCCAGTTACCTGCGCCAGCATGCGCAAGAGGCCGCCATGAGTGGCGCCGACAGCGCGCTGCCCTATGCCCGGGCGGCTAGCCTGGAAAGCCGGTAAGTCCGCGCATGCGCCTCGTTCCTTTGGCAGCCTGGTTAATGCTTGGTGCATGGGCTGTGCCGATCGCAGCCGACGAGGCCCATGACTGGCTTGAACGGCTGGTTGAGGCCGAGCGAAACCAGAGTTACCAAGGCACATTTATCTATGAACGCAATGGCAGTTTTTCTACCCACGCCATTTGGCGGCGGGTCGAGGGTGCAGGGTCACACGAGCGTCTGTTGCAGCTCGACGGCATGCCGCAGGAGGTGGTGCGAGTCGATGGGCAGGTCAGCTGTGTCACCGGCAGTCTGGCTGACCAGCTGAGCTCCGGGCCGTTGTGGCCGTCTCGTGAGCTCACGGCTGAACAGTTGCAGCAGTCCTATGAATTGCGCCTGGTGGGTAAATCCCGGGTGGCCGGAAGGGCGGCCGTGGTCTTGGCATTATTGCCCCGTGACCGGCATCGCTATGGCATTGAACTGCATGTTGATATGCAGAGTGGCTTGCCTCTCAAGACGTTGCTGTTGAGTGACAAGGGGCAATTGCTTGAACGTTTCCAGTTTACCCGCCTGGACGCTTCAGCTCCTGGGGTTAAGTCTCTTGAAGGTGGACCTGGCTGCCGGCCGCTGCGCCCGGTCGTGACCCAGATCGAGGCGCCCCCCGCCTGGCAATCGGATTGGTTGCCGCCTGGTTTTGCCCTGCAAGCCAGTACCCAGCGACGCAGCCCGGCTTCGGACGAAGCGGTGGCGTGCATGGTGTACGGTGATGGTCTGGCACGTTTTTCCGTATTCCTGGAGCCGCTACGCGGCGCTGCGGCAGAAGATCTGCGCAGCCAGGTCGGGCCGACCACGGCTGTGTCGCGACGGGTCAAGACCGAGCAGGGCGATGTGATGGTCACGGTGGTGGGCGAGATCCCCATAGGCACGGCCGAGCGCGTGGCCTTGTCGATGCGCGCAGCCTCCGAGGGGGCACCGTGATCGAGGAGCAGGGGCGGGTCATCGCGGTGGAGCCCGGCGCAGTCTGGGTCGAGACCCTACGCAAGAGCACTTGCTCGGCCTGTTCGGCCAAGGCCGCCTGTGGTCAAGGACTGCTCAATCAGCTGGGTGCTGGCGCCCGTCGCGGTTATGTGCGTGCACTGAGTGAACTGTCGCTGCAGGTGGGTGATGCAGTGGTGATTGGCGTGCGCGAGGATCTGCTGGTGCGCGGCTCGGTGCTGGTTTATCTATTGCCCCTGCTGGGGTTGTTCCTTGCGGCCGGCGCGGCCCAGTGGTTGGCCCTGGGCGAGCCTGTGGTTATTCTGGCGGCCTTTGCCGGGTTGCTGGTGGCCTGGTACGCGGTGCGTCGCTACAGTCTGCGTACTGCGGATGATCCGGCGGCGCAGCCTGTAGTGCTGCGCGCAGTGTTGGCGGCCGACGGGTCGAATTGAGTCTTTGCCTGTAAGCAAATAGGGAGCCGTATGTTGATGCCGAG
>JBFHPI010000133.1:0-7746 GCA_041592855.1 Pseudomonas sp. | reverse complement strand
TGGGTCAGGGGACGCATGCCATCGGCAATGGCCTGCAGTTCGATCTGCTGGGCCGATACCGCCGGCTGGATCAGGGCCCGCAAGGCCGGAGTGACTTCCAGCAGTTCATAGGCCGCGACCCGTCCGGCAAAGCCCTTGCCATGACAATGAGGACAACCGCGCCCGACATGGAACACCTCATCCGCCGCCACTCCCAGGGATTCGCGCACATGGCCAGGCACGGCTTCTTCCTCCAGGCATTCGGGGCAATTGCGCCGCACCAGGCGCTGGGCCAGCACGCCGAGCAGGCTGGCGTTGAGCAGGTAGGGGGCGATGCCGATTTCCAGCAGGCGGGTCACGGTGGTGGCGGCGCTGTTGGTGTGCAGGGTGGACAGCACCAGATGCCCGGTCAGGGCGCTTTCGGTGGCCATCATGGCGGTTTCCTGGTCGCGGATTTCGCCGACCATGATCACGTCCGGGTCGTGACGCAGGATATGGCGCAGGGCGCGGGCGAAGGTGTAGCCGATCTGCGGCTTGACCTGGATCTGGCGAATGCCGTCGATCTGGTACTCCACCGGGTCTTCCACGGTGATCACATTCACCCCGCTGTCCTTGATGCCGTTGAGGGCGGCATACAGGGTGGTGCTCTTGCCCGAGCCGGTGGGGCCGGTCACCAGCAGGATGCCCTGACTATGGCTGGTCAGCTCGGCAAAGCGCGCGGCGTCCTCGGCATTGAAGCCGATCTGGTCCAGGGTCTTCATGCTCTGTTGGGTATCAAGGATACGAATCACCACGCTCTCGCCATGCACCGTGGGCATCACCGAGAGGCGCAGGTCGATGGTCCTCGCCCCCCGACGCACCAGATGACGACCGTCCTGGGGCAGGCGCCGCTCGGCGATATTCATGCCACCGATGATTTTGATCCGGCTGACGATGGCCGCCAGATTGCCCGGTTTGATCCGGCGTATCTCCATCAGCACACCATCGATGCGAAACAGGATCACCACCTCGCGCTCGCCCGGGCGCAGGTGAATATCCGAAGCACGGCGGTTGACGGCATCTTCCAGCAGCCCATCGACAAAGCGCACGGTGGGCTTGTCCTCGGCCAGCTGCTTGATCCGATGCAGGCTGAGCTCCGGCTCGGGCACCTCATCCTCGGGCAATTGCTCAAGCATCACCGTGCCGTAATAACGACCGATGGCCAGGTCCACACTGTCGTCGCTGGCCTGCAGTGCCTCGATCTGCTTGCCGGAAATAAAGCCCAGCAGGTGCAGCAACTCGGAGTCCGAGGGATTGGGCGTGGCCACCACCAGCATCTCACCCAGCACCAGCAGGGGGAGAACCTTGCGCTCGCGAGCCAGCTCCTCGGGTATCAACTCCAGAGCTGCCGTCTCGACCTTGAATGCCTCCAGGTCGACCCGGGCGATCTCCAGCTGCTCGGTCAGGGCCTCGGCCAGACTGTGCCGGTCGACCAGATCCTGATTCAGCAGGATCTGCCCCAACCGGCTGTCATCCTTGTCCTGCACACGCAGCGCATACTGCAACTGTGCTGAACTTAAATGCCCACCTTCCACCAGCAGCTCGCCCAGACGGTGATGGCGTGGCGGCTCCGACCGGTGCTGCTGCAGGTAACAGAAGAGTTGCTGATGATCCTGGATAAGCTGTGACACGCCAAACACTCCCGAGACAAACCCCGAAGTGACAGCATAGTGCCAGCTGTGGCATTGGCATTGCCGCGCATCAAGGCCTATGGCGTTACTGCTCAACAGTGCACAAAAAAACCTTGACCTTGCCAATATGGAAAGGTTGATCCTGTGCCGGAGTTCAATGGAGAGCCATCATGTCCAGCCCTATCACCTTTGATCTACCCATTAGCGGCATGACTTGCGCCAGCTGCGCAGGCCGTGTCGAGCGCGCCCTCGGTCAGGTGCCCGGGGTGGCCAGCGTCAACGTCAACCTGGCCAGCGAAAAGGCCCGCGTGCAGAGCGCGACCGAGGATCTGGCGCCTCTGGTGCAAGCAATTGAATCGGCCGGCTACCAAGTGCCCAGCGAGCGCCTGGAGCTGGTCATCGGCGGGATGACCTGCGCCAGCTGCGCCGGGCGTATCGAGCGCGCCCTGAGCACACAACCTGGCGTGCTCTCGGTCAGCGTCAATCTGGCCAACGAGCGGGCCCGCCTGCAGGTGCTACGTGGCAGCGACCCACAAGCGCTGATCATGGCGGTGCAGCAGGCCGGCTATAGCGCCAGACTGGCGAATTCAGCTGTCTCCGACGAGGCCGAGCCGCAGGCTGCCCTGCGGCGCGAACGCTGGGCCCTGGGCCTGGCCCTGCTGCTGACCCTGCCGCTGGTGGTACCAATGCTGGTCGAGCCTTTCGGCCTGCACTGGATGCTGCCGGCCTGGCTGCAATTCCTCCTGGCTACGCCGGTGCAATTCGTCTTCGGTGCGCGCTTCTACCGGGCGGCCTGGAGCGCCCTGCGCGCCGGCGCTGGGAATATGGATCAGCTGGTAGCCATCGGCACCAGCGCGGCCTATGGCTTGAGCCTGTACCAATGGGCGCAGACCCCGGCGGGCAGCATGCCTCATCTGTATTTCGAGGCCGCAGCGGTGATCATCAGCCTGATCCTGCTCGGCAAATACCTGGAAAGCCGCGCCAAGCGTCAGACCAGCAGCGCCATCCGCGCCCTGCAGGCGTTGCGCCCTGATCGGGCCCTGCGCCTGCGCGATGGAGACGAACAGTGGGTCGCCCTGAGCGAGGTGCAATTGGCCGATATGATCGTGGTCAAGCCCGGCGAACGCTTCCCGGTTGACGGTGTGGTACGCGACGGCCAAAGCCATGCCGACGAGGCCCTGATCAGCGGCGAGAGCCTGCCCCAGCCCAAACAGCCCGGTGACAAGGTCACCGCCGGGGCGATCAACGGCGAAGGTCGCCTGCTGGTGGAAACCACTGCCCTGGGCGCAGAAACCGTCCTGGCACGGATTATTCGCCTGGTGGAGGACGCCCAGGCGGCCAAGGCACCGATCCAGAAGCTGGTGGACCGGGTGAGTCAGGTGTTTGTCCCGGCGGTGCTGCTGATTGCCCTGGCCACTCTGTTCGGCTGGCTACTGAGCGGCAGCTCGATCGAAACCGCTCTGCTCAATGCCGTGGCGGTGCTGGTGATCGCCTGTCCCTGTGCCCTGGGCCTGGCCACACCCACGGCGATCATGGCCGGCACTGGGGTCGCAGCGCGCCACGGCATTCTGATCAAGGATGCCGAAGCCCTGGAAGTGGCCCATGGGGTCACGCGGGTCGCCTTCGACAAGACCGGCACCCTGACCTCGGGCGCACCGCGTATCGCTCATCTGCGCGCCGTGGACGACAACACCGAACAGCTGCTGCAACTGGCCGGCGCCCTGCAGCGCGGCAGTGAACACCCGTTGGCCAAGGCGGTACTGGATGTCTGCAGTGAGCAGCAGCTGGAGCTACCAACGGTCAGCAATAGCCAGGCCCTGGCCGGGCGCGGTATCGCCGGACAACTGGGTGAGCGGAAACTGGCCCTGGGCAATAAGCGCCTACTGGAAGAGCACGGGTTGCAGAATCAGGGACTGCTCAAGGAAGCCAGTGCCTGGGAAGCCGAAGGTCGCACCCTGTCCTGGCTGCTGGAGCTGGCGCCTGAACCGCGGGTGCTGGGGTTGTTTGCCTTTGGTGACACCCTGAAAGAAGGCGCCGCCGAGGCCATCGCGGCCCTGAGCGCGCAAGGCATCGACAGCCATCTGATCAGCGGGGACAACCGCGGCAGCGTGCAGGCTGTGGCCCAGGCCCTGGGCATCAATCAGGCCCATGCCGAGGTGCTGCCGGCAGACAAGGCTGCGCTGATCGACCAGCTGCGCCAGGGCGCCGTGGTGGCCATGGTCGGTGATGGCATCAACGACGCCCCGGCCCTGGCCGCTGCCGATGTGGGCATCGCCATGGGCAGCGGCACCGATGTGGCCATGCATGCCGCCGGCATCACCCTGATGCGCGGTGACCCGCGCCTGGTGGCCGCGGCATTGGACATCAGCCGGCGCACCTACAACAAGATCCGCCAGAACCTGTTCTGGGCCTTCGTCTATAACCTGGTCGGCATTCCCCTGGCGGCGGCCGGGCTGCTCAACCCCATGCTGGCAGGCGCGGCCATGGCGCTGTCGAGCGTCAGCGTGGTGAGCAACGCCCTGCTGCTAAAAACCTGGAAGCCAAAGGTGTAAGGCTTAGGGCGGACAAGCCACACAGTGGCCTGTCCGCCGCGACCCTTTAGGAGTCGACACCGCTCTGTCATGCGCCGCAGCGCGCCAGGAGAACCTGATGAATATCGGCCAAGCGGCAAAGAAAACCGGCCTGAGCGCCAAGATGATCCGCTACTACGAAAGCATCGACCTGCTGCCGGCCGCCGGCCGCACCGACAGTGGTTACCGCCAGTACAGCCAGCAGGACCTGCATCGCCTGGCCTTTATCAAGCGCTCACGGGATCTGGGCTTCTCCCTGGCCGAGGTCAGCCAGTTGCTGGCCCTGTGGCAGGATCGGCAGCGTGCCAGCGCCGACGTCAAGGCCCTGGCCGCCGGGCATATCGCCGAGCTGGAACGCAAGATCGCCGAACTGAGCGGCCTGCGCGATACCCTGCGGGAGTTGATGGACAGCTGCCAGGGCAACGACCGCCCGGACTGCCCGATCCTCAAGGACCTGGAGTCCGGCTGCTGTCATTGAAAAGCCACACGTAGGGTGCGCTGCGCGCACCACAACGATTGCCAGGCGGTGCGCACGGCGCACCCTACAACGACCGCTGTAACGCCCGACAATCCACGGCGTAATGATCGGCCAACTCCGGCCAGGGGTTTTCCGCCAGATTGACCAGCACGCTGCGCGCCCCGGCAGCACGGGCGCACTCCAGGTCGAAGCGGTAATCCCCCACCATCACCAACTCGCTCGGCACCACCTGCCAGGCGCTGGCAAAGTGCAGCAGGCCGCCGGGATCGGGCTTGGGCGGTGCTTCGTCGCGACCGATCACATCCGCCACGGCAAAGCAGTCATCCAGGCCGATGGCGCGCAGGGTCAGCAGGGCCAGCTCATGGGCATTGCGGGTGAGGATGCCAAGGCGACAGCCGCGACCATGCAGCTCGCGCACCAGCTCGATCGCCCCCGGTGCCGGCTCGGCGGCCAGGGCCAGCTCACGCTCGTGCTCCAGCAACCAGGCATGCTTGGCCGCTGCCAGCGCCTCGGGCAGAGCCGCCAGATGACCGAGAATGTCGTCTTCCAGGGGAATATCCAGGGCCCGCTTGATGGCCTCGAAGTCATGTATCGCCAGGGTCAGGGTGCCATCCATATCAAACACCCAGTGGCGGGCGGTGCTCAGGCTCACTTCCAGTCCTCACGCACGCGGGTCAGGCCCTCCTGAGCCACCGAGGCCACCAGCTGGCCCTGGCGGTTGAAGATGCTGCCACGGGAAAAGCCCCGGGCATTGCCGGCCCAGGGGCTGTCCATGCTGTACAGCAGCCAGTCGTCCATACGCAGGTTGGCATGGAACCACAGCGCATGGTCGAGGCTGGCCACCTGCATGAATTTCTGGAACACCGACACACCATGGGGCTGCATCGAGGTGGTGAGCAGGTTGAAGTCGCTGGCGTAAGCCAGCAGCAGCTTGTGCAGTTGCGGTTCATCCGGCAATGGCCCGGCGGCGCGGAACCAGACGTGCTTGACCGGCTCGCAGGCCTTGGGCGCGAATGGGTTGATCAGGGTTACCGGGCGGATTTCGATAGGCTTGTCGCTGGTAGCACGCTCGCGCATACGCTCTGGAATCAGCTGCTCGACCATGCGCGCCAGCTCGGTCTCCGACTTCAACTCTTCAGGGCCCGGCACCTCGGGCATGCTGTTCTGATGATGGAAACCTTCTTCATCGAACTGGAACGAGGCGCTGCAGGTGAAGATCGGCTTGCCCTTCTGGATCGCCGTGACCCGGCGGGTGCTGAAGCTGCCGCCATCACGTACCCGATCCACCTGATAGACGATGGGCAGGCTGGCATCGCCGGGGCGCAGAAAATAACCGTGCATGGAATGCACATGGCGGGCGGCGTCTACCGTCTGGCTGGCGGCCGAAACGCACTGACCGAGCACCTGGCCGCCAAACAGCTGGCGAAAGCCCAGGTCCTGGCTGACCCCGCGAAAGAGGTTTTCCTCGATGGTCTCCAGGGTCAGCAGGGCGACCAACTCATCCAACACCTGACTCATGCATGCTCTCCTGTTAACGCGCGGGCTGGGGGCGAGATGGTAAAGGCTTCGCCGCTGTTTGTCGGCCCGACTGAACGATGGTTGCGGACAATAATGGCAGCATTCTGGCCATGGGGCCTATGGGCTTGAGCCAGGCCGGAGCGCTCGCCATACTTCCAGCCCTACTGCCCGAGCCTGTCCGCATGCGCCTGCCGCTGGTCTACCACGACGATTACAGCCCGCCCTTCCCGGCCACTCACCGCTTTCCCATGGAAAAATTTCGCCTGCTGCGCGATCACCTGGTGGACAGCTGCCTGTGCACGGACGCCGAGTTGCTGCGCCCCGAACTCTGCCCCACGGATGTACTCGCCCTGGCTCATTGCCCGGCCTATATCCAGCGGTTTGCCAGCGGCGAGCTGGCCCATGACGATCAGCGCCGCCTGGGCCTGCCCTGGAGCGAAGCCCTGGCCCGGCGCACCGTACGCGCCGTGGGCGGTTCGCTGCTGGCCGCCGAACAGGCGCTGCAGCACGGCCTGGCCTGCCACCTGGCCGGTGGCACCCACCACGCCCACTACGATCACCCGGCGGGTTTCTGCATCTTCAATGACCTGGCGGTGATCAGCCAGTACCTGCTGGCCAGCGGCCAGGTGCAGCGGGTGCTGATCTTCGACTGCGACGTGCACCAGGGCGACGGCACCGCGCGCCTGCTGCAGGACACCCCGCAAGCCGTCACCGTGTCCCTGCACTGCGAGAAAAACTACCCGGCACGCAAGGCCGTCAGCGACTGGGACATCCCCCTGCCCAGGGGCATGGGCGATGCCGACTACCTCAAGGTGGTGGACGATACCCTCAACTACCTGCTGGCCCTGTACCAGCCGGATATCGTGCTCTACGACGCCGGTGTGGATGTGCACGGGGATGACGCTTTGGGCTACCTCAACCTCACCGATGCGGGCATTGCTGCCCGCGACGAGGCGGTGCTCGATCACTGCCTGGGCCGCGATATCCCGGTGGTCGGGCTGATCGGCGGCGGCTACGACAAGGATCGTATGGCCCTGGCCAAACGCCATGGCATCCTGCATCACAGCGCGGCCAAGGTCTGGCAGGCGCGCGGGCTGGGATAAAGGCGTGCCCACTAGCGCATTACATTCGACCATCACCGCTGGGCCTGAGATGGCCTGGTCCCGTAGGGTGCGCCGTGCGCACCAACCCGCTTGCAAATCCTTGGTGCGCACGGCGCACCCTACCTGTCGCAGTCTCTACAGACGGGTTCTGGCCTGCCCAGTCAGGCAACGCATCAACGGCACAGAGCCGGGATAAAACCAGCACCGGGCGCGGTCATATCGCGCATCTTTACGACCAAGGAATCTCTAACAACATGCACGGAAAACTCAGCACCCTGCCTGCCCTGCTGGCCGCGCTCGCATTCGGCACCTGCACTGCCGCCCAGGCAACAGACAAACTGCAGTCGCTGGTAGACGAAACCATCCGCCCGGTGATGGAGGAATACGATATCCCCGGTATGGCCGTGGCCATCAGCCACAATGACCAG
>JBFHPI010000132.1:0-7795 GCA_041592855.1 Pseudomonas sp. | reverse complement strand
CTTCGGCTTGATGCGCGGTCGCGAGTTCATCATGAAGGACGCCTATTCCTTTCATGCCGACCAGGCTTCCCTGCAGGAAACCTACGACCGCATGCACCAGGCCTACTGCAATATCTTCACCCGCCTGGGCCTGAACTTCCGCCCGGTGCAGGCCGACACGGGCTCCATCGGCGGCACCGGCTCCCATGAGTTCCATGTCCTGGCCGAGTCCGGCGAAGACGATATCGCCTTCAGCAACGCCTCCGACTACGCTGCCAATATCGAGAAGGCCGAGGCCATCCCGCGAGAGACGGCACGCGGCGCCGCCACCGAGGCCCTGCGCCTGGTTGAAACACCAAACTGCAAGACCATCGATGACCTGGTCAGCCAGTTCAACCTGGCCATCGAAAAAACCATCAAGACCCTGGTGGTGCACGGTGCCGAAGCAGGCACCCTGGTCGCCCTGATCATCCGCGGTGATCATGAGCTGAACGAAATCAAGGCCGCCAATCTTGAGCCGGTAGCCAGCCCCCTGGTGTTCGCTTCCGAGGCCGAGATCCGCGCAGCCATCGGTGCCGGCCCTGGCTCCCTGGGCCCGGTCAACCTGCCGATCCCCTGCATCATCGACCGCAGCGTAGCGCTGATGAACGACTTCGGCGCCGGCGCCAACAGCGACGACAAGCATTACTTCGGCATCAACTGGGAGCGCGACCTGCCGCTGCCGGCGGTCGAGGACCTGCGCAACGTCGTCGCCGGCGACCCCAGCCCGGACGGCCAGGGCACCCTGGAAATCAAACGCGGCATCGCGGTCGGGCATATCTTCCAGCTCGGCACCAAGTACAGCCAGGCAATGAACTGTCAGGTACTGGGCGAGAATGGCAAGCCGGTCACCCTGACCATGGGCTGCTACGGTATCGGCGTCTCCCGGGTGGTGGCCGCCGCTATCGAGCAGAACAATGACGAGCGCGGCATTCTCTGGAACGACGCCCTGGCGCCCTTCCAGATCGCCCTGGTGCCGCTGCGCTACGAAACCGAGCTGGTGCGCGAAGCCACCGACAAGCTGTATGCCGAACTGACTGCCGCCGGTTTCGAGGTACTGCTGGACGACCGCGACAAGAAGACCAGCCCCGGCATCAAGTTCGCCGATATGGAGCTGATTGGTATCCCGCACCGTATCGTCGTCAGCGACCGTGGCCTGGCCGAAGGCAACCTGGAGTACAAGAGCCGTCAGGACACCGAAGCCCAGGCCGTGCCCGTGGCCGACATCATGGCCTTTATCCAGGCCCGTATCCGCCGCTAATTTGCCGTCAACCAAGAGCCATCATGTTCACACGAAGCACCTTGCATCTGACCGGCGCCGTACTCTGCGGCGCCCTCTTCCTCAGCGGCTGCGCCAATCAGTTGCCACAGCGCAGCGAGCATGAGGAGCGCTTCGAGCGCAAACTGCTTGATCATGCCCTGCTGATCGAGACGGGTGAGCCTGCGGTGCTGGAGTTGCCACAACGGCGGATCAAGGTGCATGAACAGAAGACCTTTGAGGTGACCCGGATCGAAGTCACCCGCCGCTATGATCGCTACACCCCCTACCAAGCCTGGCGTGAGCTGTATGAAGTGCCGGCGGGTGCGGTGGCGGTGGTCGGCGGCGTCGCCGCCAACACGCTCAATGTGGTGCTACTCGGCAGCCTGCCGGACAGCGCGACCAAGGATCTGATCGGTTACGGCTTCGCCGGCCTCAACCCCTTTATGAATATCGAGTCCAATGGCCGCTCGCAGCAGAACCTGGCCAGCCTCGAAGAGCATCGCCACGCCCCACACACCGAGTACCTGAATCTGCCCTGGAGCGAGCGTCGGGTTCAGGTGCTGGCCGGTAATGAAACCTATGAACTGCAGACCGATCGCCACGGCATCCTGCGCCTGAACCTGCTCGACAGTCCATTTGCCGAACAGGACATCAGCCGCATCAACCGCCTGCTGCTCAGCGTTGAAGATCCGCAGGGCTCGACCCGTAGCGACGCGTCCCTGCTGGTCAGTCGTACCTTGCGCGGCAAGCTGCAGGAAGCCCACGGACTGATTTTCAACGACCTGGAAGCCGACGATGTGGCGCAGTGGGTGCATCGCGTGCAACGCCTCGCCGAGCTGGGCCTGGAAGAGGAAGCCAGCGAACTGGAACAGAGCCTGATCGAACTGACGCGCAACGATCCTGAGCTGCAGCAAAGCTTTCTCCAGGCCCTGACCCGCACCGGCCGCCAGGTCAGCGAGTAGTACGGGCAAGCCCGTGGGCAGATACCTGACACTGATCTGCTGCCTGGCCCTGCTCTGTACGCCGGCTCAGGCCAATCTGCGCCAGGCCGCCGACCCCGAGCTGCGTGCCCTACTCCAGCGTACAGTGAGCCAGGCCGACAGTTTTACCGATCGCTTTGAGGCCGAAGTCTGGCTGCTGGATATGTCGACCCGGCTCAAGCGTTTTATACCCGACAGCGAGGAACGTCTGAACCTGCTCAGGCTGATCCATCGCGAAGCCAGCAGAGCCGGCCTGCGCCCGGATCTGGTGGTGGCACTGATTCACGCCGAAAGCCTGTTCGACCGCTTTGCCCTATCCTCGGTGGGGGCACAGGGACTGATGCAGGTGATGCCCTTCTGGAAAGCCGAATTGGGCCGCCCCCAGGACAACCTCACCGACAACGCCACCAATCTGCGCTACGGCTGCACCATTCTGGCCTATTACCTCAAGCGCGAGCGGGGTGACCTGCGCCGTGCCCTGGCGCGCTACAACGGCAGCCTGGGCCAGGACAAATACCCGAACAAGGTGATCGGCTTCTGGTATGACTATTGGCATGTCAAACCCTGAGCAGCCAAATCAACGCAGCAGCTGAAAATCCGCAAAGCCTTGTGCCGGTTGCGGGCACAGTTCCAGCGCCGTCACGTCGGCCTCTGCCGGCCCATGCTCCAGCCAACGCGATAATTGTCGAACAGCCTGCTCATCGCCCTCGTACCAGACTTCGACACGGCCATCGGCCAGATTGCGCACCCAGCCACACAGGCCCAAGCGCTGGGCTTGCTGCAAGGTAGACTGACGAAAGTACACCCCCTGTACCCGCCCCGAAACCAGGGCCTGCATACAAGTGTCTGGCATGGCTTAACCCTCGTTGCGCAACGCGGCGATACGTGCAACCAGAGCATCGGCCGTTTGCTCACCCAGCAGGCGCTCACGCATACGCCCACGATCATCGATGATATAGGTGACCGGCAGCACTTCGGTGGCCGGTAACTGATAGCGCGGCGCCGGGTCCTCGGCCAACACACTGAAACGAATCCCCATTTCCTCCGCTGCCTGATTCAGTTTCGCGCCCTGCAGGCCATCGAAATTGACCCCCAGAACCCGCACACTGCCGTCCTCGAAACGCTGCTCCAGGCCATTAAGCTCGGGAATTTCACTGCGGCAAGGTGCACACCACTGTGCCCAGTAATTGATCACCAACCACTGGCCATCCTGGCCGGCAACCGCTACCTTTCGTCCATGCTGATCAACACCCAGATCCTCGCCACACCCTCCGAGAATCAGCGCCATGCTTGTAACGGCAACCATTCTTATGACCGCCTGGAACTGCTTGCCCATGCCCTCGCTCCTCGATAAGCCATGGTTGATATGACATTAGATGCCTCACGCCTGGAAGTTCCGGATCTCCTTGACGAGGCAGCACCCTCTCTGGCTGACCTCAATCAGGCACTCAATCAGGCGCGCCAGGAGAGCCAAGACAACGGCCTGCAACAATGCCTCAGCCTGCTGTTCCGCTTCAACCGCAGCCACACGACCTTACTTGAAAGACAGCGAGCCCTGCAAAGCTTCAGCGAGGCGTATCGTTACTACGCCGGCGCCTACCAGGGCACACAAAACCCATCCGGCCTGTTTATTCACCTTTGCGATGAATTAGCTATCGGCTTCAAGCGGTTGTTACAGCAGATGTTGCAGGGCCGACAGCCGTCGCGACCGCATCTGGCCTGGGGCCTGTATATGGCTCAGTACTTTCTGTCGCAGAGCCTGCTGCGCCACTATCAGCTGTACCGCGAGCCGGAGCCCACACTGTGGCGCGACAGCCACCTGCTGTACTGGATCGGCGAACAGCAGCAATGCCTGGATGAGCCGGTTGCCGCAGCGTTTCAGCCGCAACCGGCCAACAGCCTGCGCGGCCTCTATCAGCAAATGCTGCTTGTGGCTCAAAGCAACCCTTTTCACCTGGCCGAAGGCGAGTGTCTGCAACTCTTCAGTGCCCTTTCGCCCCTGGCCGAACTGGCCCGCCTGCTGCCCTGGGATGACGAGGATGATGGAGAAGGAACGCTTATCGACCTCAGCGAATCACAACCTTGCCTGAATTATGATCAGCAACCCGACCCTCAAGCCTACCTGCGCCGCTTTGAACTAGGGGCTCTGCTGGTGGCGGTACAGGATCCCTCGCCCCTGCAGAACCAGACCCAGCGACATCTGCTGGAACAGGCAAGCCTGCATTGGCAAGGGCGCCAACCGCGTCGCCATGAACGTACCGAATACAGCCGCGAATGCCGCTTGGTGGTGGGCCTCAGCCCCATTCACGCGCAGTTGCTGGAGCAACGCCCAATTCAAACCGCCGCTCTGATCCTTGACACCAGCCCCGGGGGGGCACGCCTGCTGTGCAACCCTGACAGCGCTACACAGCTGCCGGTTGGTCAATTGCTGTTACTGCTGACCGGCAGTGAAACCCCGACCCTGGCCCTGATCTGCTGGCGCCATAGCAATGATCAAGGCTTACACCTGGGCCTGCGCTACCTCAAAGGACTGCCTCGACCTGTCTGGTTACGTCGCACACCCAGTACGCAACCCCATGCGGCCGTGCTGCAAAGCACACCTGCCCCCGGCAACGGCTGGCATCACGGCCTATGGCTGGCCAATGGTCAATTCAGCAGCGGAGAAAGCCTCTGGCTGCAGTTGGTCAACACTCACAACCAAACATCCATAACCCTTCCCGAGACCAACCTTTGCAGCCCGACGGTCAGCCGCTACCCCCTGCGCCTGGCCTGATCACTGAAACTGAGAGGGAAATCACGCCGTACGCCGGCAGAGCGCACAGTTTCGCCGCTCTGCCGGCTCTTATAATTTGCCCAAGTGCACTGAACGCCATTTGCTCTCTGCCGGGAACCCTCACCATGACCCAAGCCCAAGACAAGCTGGTTGGCTCCGTCCCCGCGGCCATCATCAATAGCGCACGTATGCAACTGAGCACCTACGAAGGAAGGGTGGCCGAGTTCAACGTCGCCACCTGGCTGCAACTCCCCGGCCTGGCCAATCTGCCGGTTTCGCTGCTGATCAGTTTCCGCGATGGTGAAAAGCGCCGCGAGGTGATGATTGATCATGGCAAGGTCAATGCCCATGGCAAGATTCTGCTCTCGGGCATCGCCCGTATGCCGGTCAAATACAAGATCGAAGAAATGCAGGTGCGCCTGCGCTCGGCAGTACCAACATCTGCATTGGTGGTAGAGGAACTGTTCGTTCAGCCCGTGGAAGTGGCGCAAAACACGCCACGCCAGGCCACCGCCTAGGCCTTCTCCTTATGACGCGCCTGTCGGCCGAAAAACCCCGCGCATTGCCGCGGGGTTTTGCCTTTTAGCCCGACAACACCTCGCCGGATGTCGCTGATTCATTTGCCTGGCTGCCTTCGGCGGGTAATGCGCAAGACTGCGGCACGGAAGCCAGGTCGCTGCAAAGCGATTGCGGCCAATGGCTAAAGTGCAGGCCGGTAATCCGGTTCAATCGCTCCAACGCCTCCTGCGGATCACGCTGATGCAAATAAATTATCTTGCCTTTGCTGGCCGTCATAAGCGCTCTCTCTGTGCCAATCCATGCCATGCTGGCAAAACGACTGCAACCTGACGAGCAGATAGCCAGAAGCGTGCCAGCTTCCTTTTTCTTCGCCCCCCTATCGCCTGAACTCAGTCTTTAGGGTGCGCGGGGCCTGCCGAGCAAGGCCCGGCATATGGCGCCGCACAGTGCGCCCTACTGATCCGAACTCCCCTGGCTCGACGGCATCGCCGCAAACTGACGCTTTTTGTCACTTCTCCTGATCGGGTTGCAGCCAGCTGGCCAGGCTCTGGGAAAACAGGCGCTGTTGCTGTTCATGCAATGTGACCAGGCTAGCCCTTAACGCCGGGTACCAGGGCTCATCAATATCATCCGGCAACTGTGCAAGCGCCGGCAAAGGCCAGGGGCTGGCAGCCAGCAGGTCCTGAACAGGATAGTGCTGCAGATCCCGGCACAGCACCCAGGCACCCGAGCCGCTGGGCGCCACCAACTGCTGCTGCTCAAGAAACCCCAGCATGTCCTCCCACTCGTAGCCTGCCAGCGGCCAGCCATGGCGCTGTACATCCTTTAAACGCACCCTGCGGCCCTTTTGCTGGTAATCGTAAAAGATCCGCAGAATGCCCAAGGCCGTCATCAACGGTGGCACTGCCCGGGCACGCCACTGCCGGGATGAGCCCAGGTTACACGCCAGCTCAGCGCCGAACAGAACGATCAGCCAGGACAGATAGATCCATAACAGGAACAACGGCACCGTGGCGAACGCGCCGTACACCAACTGATAACTGGGAAACAGCTGCACATAGAAACCAAACAGCATCTTCGCCACTTCAAACAGCACCGCCGCAAACAGCCCGCCCAGAGCCGCATGCTTCAGTCGCACCTGGGCATTGGGCACCGTGGCGTAGAGCAGGGTAAAGGCTGCCATGCTAAACAGCAGCGGCATAAAATTGAGCAGGGTCTTGGCCCCCAGCAGCGCATCGGGTCCGGAGATCAGTGACAGCGAAGTGATATAGGTGCTGATGGCAAAACCGCCGCCCAAAAGGATCGGCCCAAGACTGAGAATCGCCCAGTACAGCAGAAAGCTCGACACGCCACGACGCGGCTGACGTACGCGCCAGATGGTATTGAATGCCTTCTCAATGGTGACCAGCATCCAGAACGCCGTCGCGGCCAGTACCACAACCCCGACCCAGGTCAGCTGCCGCGCCTGTGCAGTGAAACCACTCAAGTACTGCTGCAGGGTTTCCCCCGCCGAGGGTACGAAGTTGCGGAAGATAAAACCCTGCACCTGCTCACCGGTGCCCTGGAATGCCGGAATGGCGGAGAGCATGGAGAAGGTCACCGTCATCATCGGCACCACGGCAAACAGCGTGGTGTAGGTCAGTGCCGCCGCCGTGTTAGCCCCACGATTATCGATAAAGCGGCGGCAGAGGAACTGCCAGAAGCCAATTAACGTGCTGACGCGCTGATGCATTCCTGCTCCTTAGGATCGATTGGCACCTGCCTCCACATCGTTCTTCCATTCAGGTATCGATGCCATTAGCGGTTAGAATAGCCGCCATCACCTCGCACAGGCGACCCGCGTATGCCCGATCTCAAGCTCTACCATAACCCGCGCTGTTCAAAATCCCGCGCAGCCCTGCAGTTGCTCGAAGAACGCGGCCTCACGCCCCAGGTCATCAAATACCTGGAAACGCCGCTCGATAGCAGCGCCCTGCGCCGTCTGCTGGACAAGCTCGGTATCACGGCCCGCGAGCTCCTGCGCAGCGGCGAGGACGAGTACAAAAGCCTGCAACTGGGCAACCCGGACCTGAGCGAGCAACAGCTGATAGAAGCCATGGTGCAACACCCCAAATTGATCGAGCGGCCCATCCTCGAATGTGGCGACAAAGCGGTGGTCGGCCGACCCCCGGAAAACATTCTGGGCCTGCTGCCATGAGCGCGCCCTATATCCTGGTGCTCTATTACAGCCGCCATGGCGCCACG
>JBFHPI010000131.1:0-7879 GCA_041592855.1 Pseudomonas sp. | reverse complement strand
TCGACGCTTATCGACTCGGCTAGGCGCCATCTGGCACACAGGCCGAACCACCAGTCGCCGAGCGCCTCGCGGGCAAAGCGGACGGCACTGCCGAGCAGACCGTGACGTTCACGCAACAGTGCCCAGCGGTAACGATCCAAGGCGCGGGCCTTGGCGACCCAAGGGTTACCCTGCGTCATGATGACTTCAGCGCAACACATGCAGGCAGCGACCAGAATCGCTGGCAAACCGCCTGATCGGAGAAGAATTGTTGCAGACGCACCTGCATACGCTGACGAGCTGGCTGTAAATCGCCTATCTGCGATTGATGCCTTAGCGCAGCGCCCAAGTCGGCAACAGCGCCAAGCGGAAACAGCTCGCCAACTCCCTGTATCACCTCGCGCCCGCCACCGCAGTCACTGCAAATCACCGGCACGCCAGCCGCCATGGCCTCCAGCAGCACCATACCAAAAGGCTCATGATCAGAAGTCAGAGCGAATACATCAAAGGCCTTGAAGTAACGACGTCCGTTCGACACCTGGCCGAGAAAACGCACCGAGTCGCTCACCCCCAGATCCACGGCAAGCGCTTTGAGCGAAGCTTCAAGGCGGCCACTGCCCATAATCGCCAGCATGCTGCCGCCCGGCAGCTGCGGCAAAGCCTGGGCGAAACCGCGGATCAGCGTAGCCTGGTCTTTGTCCGGGTGCAGGCGGCCGACATTGCCGACCACCCAGGCATCCTCGGGCAGTCCCAGATGCGCGCGGGCAGCATTCCGCGAGACCTGCTCGGCTTGTACAGCCTCAATATCGATACGGTTGTACAGCGTTCCAATACGCTCGGCCGACCAGTCCGGCAGGCAGGCGCGGATGTCGTCACGCACGGCATTGGATACGCCGAGCAAGGCCAAACGCTTGCGGAAGAAGTTAGCAAACAGTTGCCGGGAACGCCGTTTGTAGTCGCCGAAGGCATGATGCACACCTATAAGCGGCAGCTTGCTGCCCAAAAGGGCCACATAGATCGGCTTGAAGCGGTGCGCGATGCACAGGGCAAAGTCCCGGGAGGCCGCGATACGCCGAAAATCACGTATAGCCCCCAGCTTGAGACCGCGCACCTGCGCACTCGTGTAGTCAAGGAAGATCACCTCATCGGAGGCTGATCCCTGCTCGACTTCGGCGCTCGGCCTACCCGTCAAATAGACCGTACAGACCTTGTATTTAGTACCTTTGAACAACGCAGCGTACTGCCGCGCACAGTCCAGAAAGGGGCCGTCGTAGCCATGGCAGAACTGCAGCACCCAGCGCTGGGGCTCAGCGCCAGCCTGCTCAGACGTGGTCATACCAGTCCTTGCCATCCTTGACCACGAGGATGTCTTCCATGATCAGGTACTGCAGGTCGGAGCCGTAGAACATGTTCAGCGCATCGGTGGGCGAGCAGATCATCGGTTCGCCGCGGCGGTTGAGCGAGGTGTTCAGCGAGACGCCATTGCCGGTGAGCTTTTCCAGCTCCAGCATCAAATCGTACCAACGTGGGTTGTACTGGCGCTCCAGCACCTGGGCGCGGGAGGTGCCATCTTCGTGCACCACTTCGCTGACCCGGGTTTTCCACTCTTCATTGACTTCGAAGGTGAAGGTCATAAAGGGGCTTGGGTGGTCAACCTTAAGCATCTGTGGCGCAACGGTGTCGAGCATCGAAGGGCAGAAGGGGCGCCAGCGCTCGCGGAACTTGATCTGTTCGTTGATGCGGTCGGCTACACCCGGAATGCTCGGGCAGCCGATGATGGAGCGACCACCGAGGGCGCGCGGGCCGAACTCCATGCGTCCCTGGAACCAGGCCACCGGGTTGCCGTCGACCATGATTTTGGCGATGCGCTCCGGGGTGTTGTCGATGCGCTTGAACACCGGCTTGCTCGGGTGGCGGGCGCAGGCGGCGATCACCTCTTCGTTGGAATAGGACGGGCCGAGGTAGACGTGCTCCATCTTTTCCACCGGCACGCCGCGCTGGTGCGAAACATAGGCGGCGGCGCCCACCGCGGTGCCGGCGTCGCCGGAAGCGGGCTGGACGAACAGCTCTTTCACGTCGTCGCGGGCGATGATCCTCTGGTTGAGCTTGACGTTCAGCGCGCAGCCCCCAGCGAAGGCGATCTTGCCGGTTTCCTTGAGGATATCGCCCAGGTAGTACTCCATCATCTGCAGCGCCAGCTTCTCGAACAGCGCCTGCATGCTGGCGGCATAGTGGATGTAAGGGTCGTCGGCGATATCGCCCTGGCGCTTGGGCCCCAGCCACTCGATCAGTTTCTTGGAGAAGTAGAAGCCCTTGCCATTTTCCTTGTAGCGGCGAAGGCCGATCACGTTGGCATATTCGGTGTTGATGATCAGCTCGCCGTTCTCGAACGTGGCCAAACGGGAGAAGTCGTACTTGCTGGCATCGCCATAGGGCGCCATGCCCATGACCTTGAACTCGCCGTCGAGCATCTCGAAACCGAGGAATTCGGTGATCGCGCCGTACAGGCCGCCGAGGGAATCCGGATCAAAGAATTCCTTGATCTTGTGGATCTTGCCGTTCTCACCGTAGCCGAAGAAGGTGGTGGCGTACTCGCCCTTGCCGTCAATGCCGAGGATCGCAGTCTTCTCGGCAAAGCCCGAGCAGTGATAGGCGCTGGCGGCGTGGGCCAGGTGGTGCTCGACCGGCTCGATCTTGATCTTTTTCAGGTCGAAGCCGAGCTGCTGCAGGCACCACTGGATATGCTTGTAATAACGCTTGTAGCGACGATTGCCCATGAGGATGGCGTCGAGGGCACGATCCGGGGCATACCAGTAGCGTTTGGCATATTTCCACCGCGCTTCACCAAAGATACTGATGGGCGCGAAGGGGATGGCCACCACATCAACGTCACTCGGCTTGATCCCGGCCTGCTCCAGGCAGAACTTGGCCGACTCGTAGGGCATGCGGTTCTTCGCGTGCTTGTCGCGCACAAAGCGCTCCTCCTCCACCGCCGCAATCAGCTTGCCGTCGATATACAGAGCGGCGGAGGGATCGTGACTGAGGGCGCCGGACAGGCCGAGAATGGTCAATGCCACAGGTGTAAGCCTCTAATTCGGGCAGGTGCCGGGCACCTGCGGTAAACGTTGATCGAGCAACTGGTACAGCGCGGAATCCGCCGGCCAGTTGCGTAAAAATCGGGCGCGATCGCGGGCATAGGCCCGGGCGAAACGACGCGCACTGCGGTGTTGCTGCATGGCATCCAGATCAATCAGCGACCAGGCGCCGCGCTTATCGTCCCAGAACAGGTTATGCCCCTTGAGATCCCCATGGCTGATACGCTCACGCAGCAAGGCGGCGAACAGTCGATCCAGGGCTATCAGCTCAGGTTCCGCGGGAGTTGCCTGCAAGTAGTCTCGAAAACGCGCGATTATATCCTGCCCGTCGCAATATTCGGTAATCAGGTAAGCCGCCCCCCTTAGCCAGCACCAGCGCCGCTCCACAACTGCCAAGGGTTGCGGTGTTGCAATGCCCAGCATCTGCAGACGATGGCCTTCGCGCCAGCTGTGCCAGGCCCGGCTGGGACGCCAGAAACGCTTGCACCAGTGCGCCAGGCTCTTGATGTTATAGCGCTTGACCACCAGCGGCCGCCCCGCCACCTCGACCCGCGCCACCGTGGCAGCCCCACCGGTCTTGTAGATATGCCCGGCTTCCGCCTGTCGATCCAGGTCCGCCAGCAAGGGTTGCAACTGGCTCTCCTGCTCACGGCGCACCACGCGCAGGCCGAAAGCACCCACCTTGGCGGCGAACAGGCTGCAATCACGCCCCGCCTTTTTCAGGTAGTCACGCAGCCGCCAGCGCCGCACCTTGGCCACTTCAGCCTGCAGGGCCTCCAGTGGCAGGGCATGCTCGCCATTGGCCAGCAGATAGTGGATCAGCAACTCTTCAGTATAGGGTTCAAGCTCTGCCGGCAACTGGGCAAAGAACACCCCGAGATTTTCCAGCACCTTCTGCCTGGAAAGCGCTTGCCCGGGCATTTCAGCCTGCACACCGCCACCGTCGATCACGAATAGCTGGCCGCTTTGCCGCAGCAAGTTATCCAGATGCAGATCGGCCTGCCACAACCCTTTGGCATGCATCTGCGCGATCATTGTCAAAGCTTCGGCCAGCACCGCCTGCTGCGCGGCGGACAACAGCGCTTGTTGCTCGACCGCGCGCCAGGCGCTCCATAGGCTCTCGGCATCCTGCAGGTAATCGAACAGCAGCCAGCCGCCCTGCCCTGCCACAAAACCCTCGGCCAACAGCGCCGGCGTACTCAGCCCCTGCTCGGCCAACAGACGGGCGCCCGCCAGCTCGCGCTGATAATGCCGCTCAGCCTTGCCACCGACCAACAGCTTGGCCAGCACCAACCGCCCGTGCCATTGCGCCAGGCCCACATAACGCTGACCAGGCAATACGCGCAGCAAGCGCTCAATAACCAGGGACTCGCCGTTCAGCTCAAGCGCTAGAGGCAGGGCAGGCTGACGACCGGCCTGCTGCAGTTCGCCCAGATGCATCAGCGCGACTCCTTGTGCCGACGACGGGCGCCCAGGCGCTGATTCCAGGATTCGGTATCCGCACCCTGGCCGAGGTAGGCAAGCAGCAGCTGCTCGACTTCGCCATCACGCCAAACGGCAGCACGACGCAACAGCGGCTCCAGATCCTTGACCCGGTCGCGTCGACCGAACAGCAGTGGCCGAGTCTTTTCCAGGTCAATCAGTTGTGCCCGGTAAGCCTCGCCGTCGCCCTTAAGAAAGATGTGTTTGGGGTAGAAGCAGCCATGCATCTGTCCGGCGCCGTGCAGCTGCCGCGCCAGCTCACCGCAGGCCTGCAGCACGGCGTGGCGCTGCGCCTCGGGTCGCTCAGCCCAGCCCACCAGCAGGCTATCCAGATCGCACCAGCCATCCAGGGCCCGGGTCACGAGGACAGCGCGCCGCTCACCAGCCACCCGGCGCTCGGCAAAAAAAGCCGCCTGCAAGGCCGGAATGCCCAGCCGGGCGTAGCGACGGGTATTGCGAAACTCGCGGGCGAAGGTGGGCTCACCAAAGGGATGCAGCAGGCTGCGGCTCAGGTGATTGCTCTGCCGCTTTAGGTAATAAGCCGCCTCGCCCAGATCCAGCCGGTAGACACTGCTCCAGCCGCCACGCTCGGTATTGGGCTCATCCACCGCCTGCAGTTTAAGCGCCCACAGCGCGTCGAAACTGGCCAGGCCGTGCTGCTCCAGCAAGGCGCGATCCTGCGCCGCAATAAAGTCGCTCATTCCCTGCCCTCGAAAAAACCGATGATCTGCCGGACACGCTTCTTGTCGGCGGCATTCAGGCGGGCGCGGCCGCGGTATTGCAGATAGAAACGCAGGCGCTGCGTACGCGACAGTACCTTGCAGGCCACCTTATCCAAACAGGCCAGATCCTTGATGATGCGGTAGCGCAGCAGCGGCCCCCACCAGAACGAGCCGGTCGGGCAGTCGATAAAGAACAGCTCGCCACGATCATTGACCAGCAGATTGCGCCACTTCAGATCGTTATGGGTGAAATGATGATCGTGCAAGGTGCGCGTGGCGCCCGCGAGCTGACGGCTGATGCCATCGACCCAGGCAGGATCCTGCAGGCGTGGGTCACCACGCCTGGCCAGATGAGCCAGGTCTTCGGTGTTGTCCAGCTCGCGGGTGATCAGGGCGCCGCGCACAAAACGCCCCAGCTGCCGCTCCAAGCCACAGGCAACGATGGAAGCCGTTGGTACGCCCCATTTGGCGAAATGCCGCAGGTTCTGCCACTCGGCCTTGACCCGGGGCCGGCCGATATAGCGGCGCAAGCCCTTGCCACCGCCCCAGTAGCGCTTCACGTAGTAACGCACACCAGCACGCTCGACCAGGACCACTTCCGACAGCGGGTCCTTGGTCAGGCGCTGGCCCTGCAGGGCGAACACCGCCTCCAGGCTGCCGAAGTCACCGGCAAGCTCGGCATAGTCCGGGTTAAGGCTCCAGCCCGCCATCAGAGAGCATCTCCATAACGCTGCTTACGCTGATAGAGCTTGTCCGCCTTGCGCTCCAGCCACGCCAGCAGGCGCGCCTCACTGCTCAACAGGTCGCGCAGCGGTCGCTGGAAATAGCCCCGCAGAAAGCGCAATTTGTCGCGCCGAGTCAGGCCAATATCCAGCACAGAGAAGTACAGGGCGGCCAGGTCCTTGTCGCGCCAGCGTTTGGGGGTGGCGGTGCGGGTCTGGGCGCGGTGCAGGTCGATCAGCGACAGGCGCAGGTTATCCGCCGTCACTTTTTGATCGGTGTGCAGAAGAAAGTGACAGATATAACAGTCACGGTGATTGACCCCGGCACGGTGCATGCGCCCGACCATACTCGCCACTTCCCTGAGCAGCGCCCACTTCAAGCGTGGCTCGGGAGCTTCCTTGGCCCAGTTCAGGCTCAACTGCTCCAGGTCGGTGGTCGGCGCCAGCTCTTCAGTGACGATAAAGGAATGCTGCCGAGCGGGATTGCCACCACGCTCGCCATAGGCCACGGCGGTCATGGTGGCTACGCCTGCCGCGGTCAACCGCTCGATAGCCTGCCACTCCTGACGGGCGCCGAGCACCGGCAGCTTGGCGGTCAGCAGGTTCTTGACGATCTCGCCCCAGCCGATGCCGCGGTGGATCTTGACGAAGTAGCCACGCCCGGCCACCTCGGTGCGCAGGGTGCGGCGGCCTTCCAGCTCGCGGTACACCTCGCCCTGCAGGGCTTCGACGGCGACAAAGGGGTCCTGCCCGGCCCAGAGGGTTTTAAAGGGTTCAGCCAGCATCAGCTTCATCGGTGCGCAGCCAGAATAATGTCCGCGGCATGCTGCGGCATGGAGTAGAGATCGGCGCTGTCGGCATAGGTCAGTCCATTGCGCGACCAGAAGGCGCGGCGCTGCTCGTCGGCAAGCATATCGGCCAGCAGATGATTGAGCCGCTCCTGCTCGAAGGGGCTGGCCAGCACCCGACCGGCATCGGCCTCGGCGATGTAATGGGCGTAGCCACACACATCGGTGACCAGCACCGGCAGGCCGGAGACCAGGGCTTCCAGCAGCACGGTGCCAGTGTTCTCGTTATAGGCCGGATGGATCAGCAGGTCGGCACCCAGCAGAAAGCGCGGGATATCGCTGCGGCCCTTGAGGATATCGACCTGCTCGGCAACGCCCAGGGCCTTGGCCTGTAGCTTGAAAGCGCGCGGATCGTCCTGGCCGATGGCGATCAGCCGCGTGCGCTTCTTGAGCTCGCGGGGCAGCGCGCCCAGGGCCTTGAGGCTGCGATCCAGGCCCTTGGTCTTGAAACCGGAACCGATCTGCACTAGGAGCAGGTCATCCTCGGCCAGCTTGAACTCGGCGCGAAATTCGGCGCGAATCTCGGCGGCATTGGCCGGTGCGCGGCGGTCAAAGGCGATCCCCGGCGGCAGCAGATGAAAGCGCTGCAGCGGGGTGTGATAGTGCTTGATAAACAGCGGCTGCTGCACTTCGGAGATCATCAGAATCTCGGTCCTGGAGTCGGGGGCGAACACCGCCCGCTCGTAGTCGGCAAAGTGCTTGTAGCGTCCCCAGCGCTTGTACAGCGGGTTGCGCAGGGTCTGCGCCTTGTCTTCATAACAGCCATCGGCGGCGTAGTAGACATCCAGGCCGGGCATCTTGTTGAAGCCGATCACCCGATCCACCGGGCGCTGGGCCAGATCGGCCTTGATCCAGGCCGTCAGCTTCTCGTTGCGCCGGTGATTGAACAGCGCCTTGACCGGCACCACCACCACCTCGAAACCGGCGGGCACCTCGCCTTCCCAGATTGGCGTATAGACACGGATGGCGTGACCACGCGCCTGGCACTCCAGGGCGATGCGCATAAAGTCGCGCTGCAGGCCGCCAAAGGG
>JBFHPI010000130.1:0-7972 GCA_041592855.1 Pseudomonas sp. | reverse complement strand
GCCGTGGTGGTCACCCCCTTCGGTGTGATCGCCGCCGTCTACCTGCGTGAGTACGCCAAACAGGGGCCGTTGACCCGTGTGATCCGCATCGCGGTGAACAACCTGGCCGGTGTCCCGTCCATCGTTTACGGCGTGTTCGGCCTGGGCTTCTTCGTCTATGTGCTGGGCGGCTCCATCGACAGCCTGTTCTTCCCCGAATCCGCGCCGGCGCCGACCTTCGGTACCCCGGGCCTGATGTGGGCCTCGCTGACCCTGGCCATCCTCACCCTGCCGGTGGTGATCGTCGCCACCGAGGAAGGCCTGGCACGGATTCCTCGCGCGGTGCGCGAAGGCTCCCTGGCCCTCGGCGCGACCAAGGCCGAGACGCTGTGGAAGGTGGTGATCCCCATGGCCAGCCCGGCCATGATGACCGGCCTGATTCTCGCCGTGGCCCGTGCCGCCGGTGAGGTGGCGCCGCTAATGCTGGTGGGCGTGGTCAAGCTGGCACCCTCGCTGCCGCTGAACGGCAACTACCCTTATCTGCACCTGGATCAGAAGATCATGCACCTGGGTTTCCACATCTACGACGTCGGCTTCCAGAGCCCCAACGTCGAAGCGGCGCGGCCGCTGGTGTATGCCACGGCGCTGCTGCTGGTCATCGTTATCGCCTTGCTCAACCTGACTGCGGTGTATATCCGCACCCACCTGCGCGAGAAGTACAAGGCGCTGGATCACTAATTTCTGCTGCAGGCGGCCCGCTGCAGGCACCCGGCGCAAGCCGGCCTGCAGCCAGAAGCTTGAAGCCTATAGCCTCCGAAGGAGACTGTTATGCAACACGACACGCACACCCACGGTATCGATATGGCGGCCCTGGGCCGCGACAAGCAGAGCCTCAATCTGGCCGCCGAAACCACGGCCATCGAGGTGCCGGGCCTGGATCTGTTCTACGGCGACAAGCAGGCGCTGTTCGACGTCAAACTGAACATCCCCAAGCAACGCGTGACCGCCTTTATCGGTCCGTCGGGTTGCGGCAAGTCGACCCTGCTGCGTACCTTCAACCGCATGAACGATCTGGTCGACGGCTGCCGCGTGCAGGGCGAAATCAAGATCGACGGCCGTGATATCTACCGCAAGGGCGAAGACGTGGCCGAGCTGCGGCGCCGCGTGGGCATGGTGTTCCAGAAGCCCAACCCCTTCCCCAAGAGCATCTACGAGAACGTGGTGTATGGCCTGCGTATCCAGGGCATCAACCAGAAGCGCGTACTGGACGAGGCGGTGGAGTGGGCGCTGAAAAGCGCGGCGCTGTGGGATGAAGTGAAAGACCGTTTGCACGACTCGGCACTGGGCCTGTCCGGCGGTCAGCAGCAGCGTCTGGTGATTGCCCGTACCGTGGCGGTGCAGCCGGAAGTGCTGCTGCTCGACGAGCCCTGCTCGGCCCTCGACCCGATCTCCACCCTCAAGGTGGAGGAGCTGATCTACGAGCTGAAGAACAAGTACACCATCGTCATCGTTACCCACAATATGCAGCAGGCGGCGCGGGTGTCGGATTACACGGCATTCATGTACATGGGCAAGATGATCGAGTACGGCGACACCGATACCCTGTTCACCAACCCGGCCAAGAAACAGACCGAGGATTACATCACCGGTCGCTATGGTTGAGCGGATTTCGTAGGGTGCGCCGTGCGCACCACAGGGCCGGTGCGCACGGCGCACCCTACTCGCAGCATTCGCGGAGCGAATTGGAATGATCAACAAAGACAACCTTACCCAACATATTTCCCAGCAGTTCAATGCCGAGCTCGAAGAGGTGCGCAGCCACCTGCTGGCCATGGGCGGCCTGGTGGAGAAGCAGGTCAACGATGCCGTGACCGCGCTGATCGAAGCCGACTCAGGGCTTGCCCAACAAGTGCGCGAGGTCGATGATCAGATCAACCAGATGGAGCGCAATATCGACGAGGAATGCGTGCGCATCCTCGCTCGCCGCCAGCCGGCCGCCTCCGATCTGCGCCTGATCATCAGCATCTCCAAGTCGGTGATCGACCTGGAGCGCATCGGTGATGAGGCCACCAAGATCGCCAAGCGCGCCATCCTCCTGTGCGAGGAAGGCGAGTCGCCGCGCGGCTACGTCGAGGTGCGGCATATCGGCGACCAGGTGCGGCGCATGGTGCAGGAGGCGCTGGACGCCTTTGCCCGCTTCGATGCCGACCTGGCCCTGTCGGTCGCCCAGTACGACAAGACCGTTGATCGCGAATACAAGACCGCCCTGCGCGAGCTGGTCACCTACATGATGGAAGACCCGCGCTCCATCTCCCGGGTGCTCAACGTGATCTGGGCCCTGCGTTCCCTGGAGCGCATCGGCGACCATGCGCGCAATATCGCCGAACTGGTCATCTACCTGGTGCGTGGAACCGATGTGAAGCACATGGGCCTGACCCGCATGCAGGAAGAGGTGCAGGGCGGCAACCGCAGCTGAGGGCTGGGCCACTGGGCTGACCGATAAAGGGCGGTATTTCGGTTGGCCTTTGGCCAGCAGGCAAGACTATGCTTAAGGCCATTACAACAGGAGTGGCTGATGAGCAAAATCAACGTACTGGTGGTGGACGACGCAACCTTTATCCGTGACTTGGTGAAAAAAGGCCTGCGCGACCACTTTCCCGGCGTGCAGATCGAGGAAGCCATCAATGGGCGCAAAGCCCAGCAGATGCTCGGTCGCCAGGTCATCGACCTGATCCTGTGTGACTGGGAAATGCCGGAAATGTCCGGCCTGGAACTGCTTAGCTGGTGCCGCGAGCAGGACAACCTGAAAACCATCCCCTTTATCATGGTCACCAGCCGCGGTGACAAGGACAACGTGGTGCAGGCCATTCAGGCCGGCGTCTCCGACTTTATCGGCAAGCCCTTTTCCAACGAACAGCTGGTGACCAAGGTCAAAAAGGCCCTGAGCCGCGCTGGCAAACTGCAGGCGCTGATGACCGGTCATGGGCCGAAGATGCTCAGCACCGGCCTGGCCAATGACTCGCTGTCGGCCCTGACTGGCGGCAAACCGGCCGAGGTGGTCAAGCCCAAGTCAGTTGCCGCCGCGCCGGTGGCCGCTGCCGCCTTTGCCGCCCAGTCGGTGGCCAAGACGGCCAGCGCGCCGAGTGGCAGAGGCCAGGGCCAGTTGCGGCTGCCCGGCGGCAGTATGTCCTGCGTGATCAAGACCCTGAGCCTCAAGGAGGCGCTGCTGGTGGTCAAGCGCACCGAGCAGCTGCCCCAGGTGCTGGAGAGTGCGGTGCTGGATCTGGAACAGGGCGAAGCGGCGGAAACCGCCCGGCTCAATGGTTACCTGCATGCGGTGGCGGCCCTGGAGCCCAAGCCCGAGAGCGAATGGCTGCAGCTGACCTTCAGGTTTGTCGACCGCGATCCGCAGAAGCTCGACTACCTGTCGCGCCTGATTGCCCGCGGCACGGCGCAGAAACATTTCGTTCCCGGTGCCTGATCAGTGGCGCGAGGCGGGTCACACCTCGATGCTTGTGACCTCGCGCAGGTGCGGAGGGGCTGCTAGTCTTGCAAGTCCGGTCATGCATTTCATAAGAACCGAGTCGATATGCCAGGGCGTCTGCTTTTCCTCTTCTGCCTGCTGACCTGTGCCGGGTCCGCCAGCGCGCTGACCATCTACAAGTACGTCGACAAGAACGGCGTGGTGACCTATAGCGACCAATCAGTGCCCGGCGCTCAGGTCTTCGTGTTCAGCGACCGCATGGTCGAGCGCCTGGATAACCAGGTGAAGCTGGAAACCAAGAAGCATGAGGCCGGCGAGACCCTGCTGGTGCGCAACGACCTGTATGCCCCGGTGCAGATCGAACTGCGTCTGGAGCAGCTGGATAACGTGGTGGGGGCACCGGCCAAACCGATCAACTGGGTGGTGCCGCCGCGCAGCCATATCCGTCTGGCCACACTGGCCCCCCGCGATGCCGGCAAACCCCTGCGCTACAAACCCAAATTGCGCTACGCCCTGGGTGATCCGCGTCTGCTGCCGACGCAGAACCGTTATCCGCTGCCCTGGCGCGGCGGCCCCTTCCGCCTGACCCAGGGTGCCAATGGCAAATACAGCCACTACACCCCCAAGGGCCGCTACGCCATGGATATCGCCATGCCCGAGGGCACGCCCATCGTCGCGGCCCGCGGCGGCATGGTGGTCAAGACCGAGAACAACCAGAGCGGGCGCGGCAACAACCCGGCCGGCAACTTCGTGCGCATCCTTCATGATGACGGCACCATGGGTGTCTATCTGCACCTGATGCAGGGCTCGGTCAAGGTGCGCGAGGGGCAACGGGTGGGTACCGGCACCTTGCTGGCCCGCTCCGGCAATACCGGCAACAGCACCGGCCCGCACCTGCACTTCGTGGTGCAGCGCAATGTCGGCCTGGCGGTGGAATCCATCCCCTTCGACTTTACCCAGCCGGTCAACAGCCTGCCCAACTTCGCTGTGGGCGGCGAATAGAGCGGGACGAAGGCGGGTAGACTTAGTAAGGCTTAAGCGCAGCCCTACCCAAAAGCTGCGCTGTCGCTTCAATCCAGCCTGAGCACCTTGGCCAGGACGATCTTCGGCCCCTTCATCTTCTTGATGATGATGCGCAGGCCATCCACTACCAGCACTTCTTCTTCCTCGGGCATGCGCTTCAGGGTCTCGTAGACCAGGCCGGCCAGGGTCTCGGCCTCGACATGGTCCAGGTCGACAGCGAGCAGGCGCTCGATCTTGGCCAGCGGGGTGTCGCCGCGCACCAGCAGCTTGCCCGGCTGGTAGGCGAGGATGCCGCGCTCGGCCTTGCGGTGTTCATCCTGGATATCGCCGACCAGGGCCTCCAGCACATCCTCCATGGTCAGGTAGCCGATCACCTTGCCATCGGCCTCCTCGACCAGGGCGAAGTGCGAGCCGCCCTGACGGAACTGCTCCAGCAACTGCGACAGGGGCATATGACGGCCGACCCGTTCGATCGGGTGCATCAGCTCCGCCAGCTTCAGCGCCGAGGGCAGCATCTCCAGCAGCGACAGGTGCAGCAGCAGGTCCTTGATATGCAGCACGCCGACAAACTCGCCGCTGTTGTCGTCATAGATCGGGTAGCGGCTGTATTTGTGGCGGCGGAAGATGCTGAAGACTTCATCCAGGGCCGCGCTCAGGGGCAGGGACACCAGGTCCTCGCGCGAGTTGGCCCAGTCCACCACCTCCAGCTCGCACAGCTCCACCGCCGAGGCCAGCACGCGCATGTCCTGGTCGCTGGGGGCGCTGGCGCGGCTGGAATGCAGGATCAGCTTGAGCTCGTCGCGGCTGTAATGGTGCTCGTGGTGCGGCCCCGGCTCACCCTGTCCGGCAATACGCAGAATGGTGTTGGCGCTGGCATTGAGCACGAAGATCGCCGGGTACATCAGCCAGTAGAAGGCGTACAGCGGCGCAGCAGTCCACAGCGACAGGCGTTCCGGCTGGCGGATGGCCCAGGACTTGGGCGCCAGCTCGCCGACCACGATATGCAGGTAGGAAATGATGGCGAAGGCAGTGAAGAAGGCGATGGCGCTGATCAGGCCGGGTGATTCAATGCCCAGGGTGCCGAGCAGTGGCCGCAGCAGTTCGGCAAAGGCCGGCTCGCCGACCCAGCCCAGGCCCAGGGACGCCAGGGTGATGCCCAGCTGGCAGGCCGACAGGTAGGCGTCCATCTGGTTGTGTACGGTGCGCAGGATCTGCCCGCGCCAGCCATGCTGCTCGGCCAGGGCGTCAACCTTGGTGGCACGCAGGCGCACGATGGCGAACTCGGCGGCGACGAAGAAGCCGTTAAGCAGCACCAGCAGCAGGGCGAAGAACAGCAGGCCGAAATCGGCGAAGTACTGGGCGGTGGTAAGACTCGTGGAAGGGTCCATAAAGACTTGAGTGGCTGGGAGACGCCTAAAGGTTGGGGGCAGTGCGCGCCCTTTGCAAGGGGGGCCGTGTTATTGGCCGCGGCGCACCACCTGCAATGGCGGGAAGTGGCAGGTGAAGGTGCTGCCCTTGCCCAGCTGGCTGTGGATCTCCAGGCGCGCGCGGTGGCGCAGCAGCACATGCTTGACGATGGCCAGGCCCAGGCCGGTGCCACCTGTATTGCTGGCGCGGCTGGAGTCGACCCGGTAGAAGCGCTCGGTCAGGCGTGGCAGGTGCTTGGCCTCGATGCCCAGGCCGGTGTCGCTGACGGCCAGATGGGCGCCCTGCTCGTCGGCCCACCAGCGGACACGGATCTCGCCTTCATCCGGGGTGTACTTGACGGCGTTGAATACCAGGTTGGAAAAGGCACTGCGCAGCTCCGTCTCACTGCCCTTGAGCTTGAGGTGCGGGTCGGCTTCCAGGCTGATGCGATGGTGACGCTCGGCGGACAGGGCCTGGGCATCGTTCTTGATGCTCAGCAGCAGCAGGTCCACCGCCACCGGCTGGTTGTCCGAGGGGTAGTCGGTGGCTTCCAGCTTGGCCAACAAGAGCAGATCATTCAGCAGGTTCTGCATGCGTCCGCCCTGCTGCTGCATCTGTTGCAGGGCCCGCAGCCAGCGTGGGTTGACCGCCTCGACGTTGTCCAGCAGGGTTTCCAGATAACCACTGATCACCGTCAGCGGGGTGCGCAGCTCGTGGGACACGTTGGCCACGAAATCCTTGCGCATCTGCTCCAGCTGATGCAGGCGGGTGACGTCGCGCACCAGCATCAGGTGTTCGCTGTTGCCGTACTGGGTGATATGGAACTGCAGGCGCACGCGGTCGCTGACCGGCGAGGGCAGCTCCAGGGGCTCGGCGTAGTTGTTGCTTTCGAAATACTCGATAAAGCGCGGGTCGCGCACCAGGTTGGTGATCTGCTGGCCGCTGTCCTGGGGCGTTTTCAGGCCAAGCAGCTTCTCTGCGGCGATATTCCACCACTCCAGGCTGCCATTGCGGTCGAGCATGATCACCGCATCCTTGAGCGCGGCGGTGGACTCCTGCACGCGGTCGATCACCGCCTGCAGGCGGCCGCGGGCCTTCTGGTCGCGGCGCTGCAGGTGGTAGATGCTGTCGAACACCTCGCCCCACAGGCCGTAGCCATCGGGGGGCGGTTCGTCGCTTTTGCGCGTGCGCAGCCACTTGTGCAGGCGCAACAGCTGCTGCAGGTGCCAGCCAAGGTAGACAGCCAGGCCCAGGGCCATGGACCAGCCATACTCGCCCGTGATCAGGCCAAGCAGCAGGCAGCCGGCGATCAGCAACAGCAGGCGACGTATCAGGGGGGCGCGCCAGTCTTGATTCAATTAGAACTCATCCGCGATCAAATCCATCTGCCGCTCGCAAGCGAACTCGGCAATCCTAACAGCTCTGTCTGATCAGCTCTTGGTGGAGAAACGATAGCCGGTGCCACGCACGGTCTGTACCAGGTTTTCGTAGGCTTCGCCCAGGGCCTTGCGCAGGCGGCGGATATGCACGTCCACGGTGCGCTCCTCGACATAGACATTGCCGCCCCAGACCTGATCGAGCAGCTGGCCGCGGGTATAGGCGCGCTCCTGGTGGGTCATAAAGAACTGCAGCAGGCGGTACTCGGTGGGGCCCATCTCCGCCGGCTTGCCGTCGATGGTCACGCGGTGGCTGATGGGGTCGAGCAGCAGGCCGCCGACTTCGATCGGCCCTTCGCTGTCGCTGGGGCCGGCGCGGCGCAGTACCGCCTTGAGGCGCGCCACCAGCTCGCGGGGCGAGAAGGGCTTGGTGATGTAGTCGTCGGCGCCCACTTCCAGGCCCTGGATCTTGTTGTCCTCTTCACCCTTGGCGGTGAGCATGATGATCGGGATATCGCCGGTCAGCTCGTCGCGCTTGAGGCGCCGCGCCAGTTCGATACCACTGGTGCCGGGGAGCATCCAGTCGAGCAGGATCAGATCGGGTTTGCGGTCGACGATGATGGCATGGGCCTGCTGGGTATTCTCCGCTTCCAGGCACTCGTAGCCGGCCATTTCCAGGGCCACGGCGATCATTTCGCGGATC
>JBFHPI010000129.1:0-8022 GCA_041592855.1 Pseudomonas sp. | reverse complement strand
CGGCGCCCGCCGCCAAGCCCGCTGGCGACGAGGCTCTGAAAAAGGCCAAGATCGACGCCGCCATGCTCAAGGCCCAACTGCGCAAGCTGGAAAAGCTCGAAGCCCCGGACGACGACCAGCAAACGGAAATCGCTCGCCTGCGCCAGCAGCTGGAAGCCGCCGAGAAAACCGTCGCCAGTCTGCAGGATCAGGCCCCAGCGCCGGCGGCCAAACCCGCCGGCGATGAGGCGCTGAAAAAGGCCAAGGTAGAGCTGGCCATGAAGCGCGCCGAATTGAAGAAGGCCGAAAAGGCCGGCGCCAGCGAAGCCGAACTGCAACCCCTGCGTGCAGCCCTGACGGCCGCCGAGCAGGCCCTGCACCAGGCCGAGGACGCCTTGGGCAAACCGGCGCCACAGCTACTGCGCACCGAAAAGCCGGGGATGAATGAGACCCTGAAGGCGCTGAAAACCGAAGTCGCCTTCGCCCGGGCCGACCTGCGCAAGCTGGAGCGAGACGAAAGCGCCGCAAGCGAAGCGCTTGAACAGGCCCGCACCCGCCTGGCCCAGGCCGAACAGGCGCTGGCCGAACAACAGACCTAACCCGGATCAATCCGGGCTATAGAACAGCGCATGGCGCAACAACGCCACGCCCAGCAAGACAATCGACCGGAGCGCCAATGGCCCTGCCCCGTATCACATCGCCCCACGCCAAGGGCAGCAACCGTACCCAGCAGGTCATGCTGCAGGTGCTGCTGGCCACCGTGCCGGGCACTCTCGCCCTGACCTGGCTGTTTGGCGCAGGCACCCTGTACAACCTGGCCCTGGCCGGTCTTTTCGCCGTCGCCTTCGAGGCTTTGATCCTCGCCGCGCGCCAGCGCCCGGTGGCCTTCTTCCTCAAGGATTACAGCGCCCTGGTCACCGCCGTGCTGCTGGGCCTGGCGCTGCCGCCCTACGCGCCCTGGTGGCTGACCCTGGTAGCGGTGGGCTTTGCCATCGTGTTCGGCAAGCAACTCTACGGCGGCCTCGGGCAGAACCCCTTCAACCCGGCCATGCTCGGCTATGTGGTGGTGCTGATCTCCTTCCCGGTGGAGATGACCAGCTGGCCGGCGCTGCACAGCGTTGGCGCCCTGGAGGGGCTCAAGCAGGTTCTGGGTATCGCCGCCCTGCCCGATGGCTGGGCCCAGGCCACCGCCCTGGATGCCCTCAAGGTCAACAACAGCCTGACCATGGATGAGCTGCGCACCAGCAACCTGGCCTTCGGTCATTTCGGCGGCGCCGGCAGCGAGGCGGTCAACCTGGCCTTCCTCGCAGGCGGCCTGTACCTGCTGCACAAACGCATATTCAGCTGGCACGCTCCAGTCGGCATGCTCGCGGCGCTAGCGGTGATGAGCCTGTTGTTCTGGAACGGCAGCGGTTCGGATTCCAACGGCTCGCCGCTGTTTCACCTGCTCACCGGCGCCACCATGCTCGGCGCCTTCTTTATCGTCACCGACCCGGTGTCCGGCGCCACCAGCAACCGCGGGCGCCTGGTATTCGGCATCGGCGTCGGCGTGCTGGTCTACGTGATTCGCGCCTGGGGCGGCTACCCGGATGCGGTGGCCTTTGCCGTGCTACTGATGAACCTGGCCGCCCCGACCATCGACTACTACACCCGGCCGCGCAGCTACGGCCACCGCAAGCCCAATAGCGGCTTCAAGCTGGGAGAATAAGGATGCTGCCGGAAATCAGCCGCTCGATGCTGAAAAATGCCCTGATCCTCGGTCTGTTCGCCGTGGCCACGGTGGGCAGCGTTGCGCTGCTGCAACAAGGGACCGCCAGCCGTATCGCTGCCGCCGAACGTGCTGCGCAGACCCGTGCCCTGGGCGAGATTCTTCCGCCCGGCAGCTATGACAACCAGCTGCTGGACCACGCCATTGAGATCAATGCCCGCGAACTGGGGCAGCGCAGCCCGCAGTCAGCCTATCGGGCACTCAAGGGCAACTCGCCGAGCGCCATTATCCTGCCAGTCACCGCACCGGACGGTTACAGCGGCGCTATCCAGCTGCTGGTCGGCATCTTCGCCGATGGTCGTCTGGCCGGCGTGCGCGTGCTCGGCCACAAGGAAACCCCGGGGCTGGGCGACAAGATCGAGCTGGCCAAAAGTCAGTGGATTCGCAGCTTCGAGGGTAAATCCCTGAGTAACCCCGGTGCAGAGGGCTGGGCGGTGAAAAAGGATCGCGGCGAGTTCGACCAGTTTGCCGGCGCCACCATCACCCCGCGTGCGGTGGTCAAGGCCGTACACGGTGCCCTGCAGTATTTCGATGCGCATCGTGCCCAGCTCCTGGGCCTGGCAGAGGATGAACAATGAGCGGCTACCGCGAACTCACGATCAATGGCCTGTGGAAGAACAACCCGGCCCTGGTGCAGCTGCTCGGCCTGTGCCCGCTGCTGGGGGTGAGCAACTCCACGGTCAACGCCCTCGGTCTGGCCCTGGCCAGCGCGGTGGTGCTGATCTGCTCCAACACCGCCGTGTCGCTGGTGCGCGGGGTGGTCAACACCGCCGTACGCCTGCCCGCCTTTGTGATGATCATCGCCGCCCTGACCACCTGCATCGAACTGCTGATGCAGGCCTTCACCTACGAGCTGTACCAGATTCTCGGCATCTTTATCCCGCTGATCACCACCAACTGCGTGATCCTCGGCCGCGCCGACGGCTTTGCGGCGAAGAACGGCCCGGCCCGCGCCGCCTACGATGGCCTGGTCATGGGCGTCGGCTTCGGCATCGTACTGGTGCTGATTGGTGCCGCCCGAGAGCTGCTGGGCACCGGCGCTCTGTTCGCCAATATGCATCTGCTGTTCGGTCCCCAGGCTGTCGACTGGCAGATCACCCTGGTCAGCGACTACAAGGGCTTTCTGCTGGCCATCCTGCCGCCGGGGGCTTTTATCGTGCTGGGCCTGCTGATTGCCGGGAAAAACCGCATCGACCAGAGCCTGGCCGAGCGGGCCAAGGCCGCCCAGGCCGATGTGCCGGTGCAGAGCCGGCGGGTGCGGGTCACCGGGGTGATCGAATGAATGCAGCCAAGCGCCTGGAAATTTTCCGCCGCCTGCATGAAGACAACCCCGAACCCAAGACCGAGCTGGCCTACAGCACGCCGTTCGAGCTGCTGGTAGCCGTCACCCTGTCGGCCCAAGCCACCGACGTCAGCGTCAACAAGGCCACCGCCAAGCTGTTCCCGGTGGCCAACACCCCAGAGGCGATCTATGCCCTGGGCGTCGAAGGGCTCAGCCAATACATCAAGACCATCGGCCTGTACAACAGCAAGGCCAAGAACGTCATCGAAGCCTGCCGCCTGCTGATCGAGAAACACGCCAGCCAGGTACCGGATAACCGCGAGGCTCTCGAAGCCCTGCCCGGTGTCGGCCGCAAGACCGCCAACGTGGTGCTCAACACCGCCTTCCGTCAGCCGGCCATGGCGGTGGACACCCATATCTTCCGGGTCAGCAACCGCACCGGCATCGCACCCGGCAAGAACGTGCTGGAGGTGGAAAAGAAGCTGCTCAAGTTTGTGCCCAAGGACTATCTGCTGGATGCCCACCACTGGCTGATCCTGCATGGCCGCTATGTCTGCACGGCACGCAAACCCCGCTGTGGCGCCTGCCGTATCGAGGATCTGTGCGAATACAAGAGCAAGACCTCGGACGATTGATCCACCAGCGATTATTCCTATCGGCTGATTGAAAAAATCTTTTTTACCCGCTCCCTGTTTGCCGCTATAAGGTGCGCAAATGGCCCTGGTAGCCTGGAGTAGAATAGATGAGCACTGATAAAGAAGACCTCGAACTGGACGAAGACTTTGTCGCCGAGGAAACCGAAGACAGCGAAGCACCGGTGGAAGTCGCCAAAACCAATCTGACCAAGCGCCGCATCATCGACAATTTCCTCGAAGAGCGCCGCCTGCACAAGCAATTGGCCGAGTACGATTTCGACCTGTAGCCAGCGGGCTTAATGGCCCCAAGCTGTGCACTTCATCCAACTTGGGGCTTTGCGCACAGCATTTTGTCCGTTAGAGATCGCCCTGAAGCACCCCATGGGTTAAACCGCTTCGTCAACAATCAAGGGCTCTCTTCCGCGACAGGCACCTGAGCAGTGCCTCCGCCTTGAGGCGACTTCTGTTTTTTATGGCCCCATAGCAACCCGTACACTGCGGTTTGCTATGGTTGGCGTCGCCATGCCCATGACACAACTTCCCGGGGGCCTACGTCCGACCGCCTGGAAGACTTTGCTCAAGGCATGGCTGTGTCAGGACAATCAAGGAATAGCCAAAACCAAGTGCTGACTTAATCCTGAGGAAGATGGAACTTATGTATATAGGAAAAGCTGCAAAACTGTCCGGCACCACGGTCAAGAGTATCCGCCATTACGAAGAAATAGGCTTGCTGCCACCAGCCCAGCGTGATGGCAAATATCGCATTTACAATCAGGAAAGCGTCGATGTACTGCGCTTTATCAAATGCGCCCAGCAACTGGGGTTCAAACTAAAAGAACTGCAGGAAATCCTGCATGGCTATAACGGCCAAGACTTTCCCTGGGACCTGGCCCAACGGGAAATTACCCGGAAGAAAAAGGAACTTATGGCGCAGATAGAAGCCATGCAGCTGCTTTATAGCGGGCTTGAGGATTTTGAACGCAATCTGCACGGCGCCAAACAGGAATGCCACTTGGCAAGTGGCATTCATTATCGCGAAAAAAAACCACTCGAACTGCTGAACTGAGCTGCCTGCTGACACTGCTCTCAGCTCGCACTGCAAAGGCTGAAACGGCCCGCCATGGCAGCGGGCCGCTGGCAGTCAATGCCCTCAGGCAATGACCTCTTGGGCCGGTGGATAATCGTCATCCGACTCTGACGCCGGCGCCAGCTTGGCAAAGAACCAGGGCGAGATCAGGGTCACCACCAGCACCGTCATCACCCCGCTGATCAATAGCGCCAGGGCCACCAGAGCGCCCAGGTCGATGATTGGCTTATAGGCGGAGAACAACAGGGCGAGGAAGCCCACCGAGAAGATCACCACGTTGACGATGGTGGAACGACCCACGCTGTGCATGGCCCGCAGGATGGCATCGTCCACCTCAACGCCCTGCTGAACGAACAGCTTGATCCGCGAGATCAGGTGTACTGCGTAGTCGACCACACCGACCACCAGGAAGGTGACCAGGGCCGTGCCGATATTCAGTTCGATCTTCAGCAGGTACATGCAGCCGTACAGGGTCACCGAGGTGGTCAGCAGGGTCAGCATGCCGAGGATGCCCAGGCGCACCGAGCGCAACCAGGCCATCATCATCAAGGTCACCACCAGCATGGCCAGGGTGAAGCTGAGCACCTGCCCCCGGGTGATTTCCTCGAGCACCCCGAGCCAGATCACCGGGGTACCGGCATGGGTGATTTCCACATGGGCAGGCTTGTTGACCGCCAGCCAGTCATCCAGGCGTTGGAGCAGGCTGCGGTAGTCACTGGCCACCGAGCTGGTCATGGTGTACAGCGTCACGGCCTTGGAATAGTCAGCGTTGAGTACGTTGGTCAGGTCCGAGCCACCGCCGTTCTCGAACAGCATCACGTGCTGTTCGATCAGCGCATTGCCATCCACTTCGAACAGCTCGATCGAGCCGTCCTCGTTCTTCGCCGTGACAAGCTCACGGGCCTGCGGCACCCGCAGGTAATCGGGCTGCATATCGTTGAGCACCAGGTTCATGCGCTTGATATAGGTGGCCAGGGAGTAGCCATAGCTGATATCCGGCTGTTCCTTGAGGAAGCGATCCAGCTGGTCGATAAACTGCACCACTTCGGTGTCCAGCACGCCCCGCGGGCGCTTGCTGTCGATGGCGATCCAGCCCGGTGCGGTACCGGCCACGTGGGCGTTGACGAACTCATCGGAGATGCGGAAGGGGTTGTCCTTCTTGAAGTAGGCAATCCCCGAATCCTCGATCTGCACGAAGAAGGTCAATACCGCCATCAGCCCCATCAAGGGCAGCATCAGCAACAGCGCCGCCTTGCGCCACTCGATCAGCCAGGCACACAGGGCCACCAGCCAGCGGGAGATAAAGGACTCGCGATCAGGCTGCTCGGCCTGGGCCTTGCCATCACGCCCCCAGAGGGCGATCCAGGCTGGAATCAGCAACAGGGAAATGATCAAGGCCACGGCCAGGCCGATGGACATAAACATGCCGAAGTTACGGATGCTGACGATATTGGTGAGGGTGGAAATCAGGAAGGTGGCGATGGTGGTGACCGTGGTCAGCACCACCGGCATGACCATCAGGCGCATGGTGGCCCGGTTGGCCTGGCGGTTACTCTTGCCCAGGCGTTTCTGCTCGTAGTACTCGGCCATCACATGCACCGCATCCGAACAGCAGATGGTGAAGAGGAACACCGGCAGCACGCTGGTCAGCAGGTCGATGGGTACTTCCAGCAAGGCCATCAGACCCAGGGTCCAGATGGTGCAGAAAAGGATATTGAGCAACGGCAGCAGCACGCCCAGGGGCCTGCGGAAGAACAGCAGCAACAGCACGCTGATCAGCAAGAAGACGATGGGGAAGAGCAGCGCCAGGTCGTGGTCGATGATTTCCTGCTGGGCGCCGATAAAGATCGGCATACCGGCGATAAACACCTCGTCGGTGAACTCCGGGTGTTTGGCTTGGTAGTCGGCGACCATGTCACGGAAGATCTGGTAGGCGCGCAACTGGGCAATGGCATCGTCCTGTTTGGTGCCCAGTTCGGCCACCAGCAGCGCCACGGTCTTGTCGCGGGAGATCACGCCGTCGAGCATCAGCTCGTTGTCCATGATCTCGTGTTCGACCACCGCCGGGTCCATATCATAAGCGCGCAGGGTCTTGTGGATCAGCAGTTCGCCACCCTCGCCCAGGACGATATTCTCCAGGTCGCCCATGGAGGCCATTTCCCGGATCGGGTTGACCCGCTCGGTGAGAAAGGTCAGAAACTGCAGCTGCTGGGCATCCCAGCCCTGCACGCGGGCATGTTCAGTCAAGGCCTTGAACGCTTGATAATCATTCTGCGTCAGGCCGTCCTCGGCAATTTCCCTATACAGGCTGCTGGCACGCTCATCCCCGGGGTGCAAGCCGATGATGCGCTGCAGCTCGGCGGCATCTTCGGCGTTACTTAGCACCACCAGACGCGCCGACTGCGACAGCGCGTAAAGCGCGTTTAGCGAATCGCGGTTGAACACCCCTTGGGGGTTGTGCAGGGCGACCATCACCGAGTCAAAGGTGCCGGTGAACTCATCCTGCAGGTCGATAATGGTCTTGCGTGCCGGGTGTGATTCCTTGAGCAGATAGGGGTTGGTGTCGGAGGTCAGGGAGCCGAGCACAAAGACGAAGTAGGCGGTAATGGCCAACAGCAAAGCGATGATCGAGCGCGCATGGCGCTCGACCAGGGTCAGGTATCTTTCCATGGTCGTGGGTACCGGAGCTTACAGGGAGGAAAGGCCGAATTCGGGCACATCGCCCGTCTTCAGGCCGCGGCGAATGGCGCTCTGGGTAAACAGCCGATCATCCAGATCGACGTTGTACTGCAGCTGGTTGAAGCGCATCTGCGAGCGAGTGCCGTCAATAAAGTGCTCGGTTTCGCTGAGCATGATGCTGTCGATGCCATCGACTGTGGCCACCTCCTGAGTGCGCATCTGTTTGACCAACACGCCTTTGACGTCATAGAAATCCTGGCGCATGACCAGAGAGTTTTGCTTGTCGATCCACACCTTGAGCTTGTTGTAACCGGTCTTGGTCAGCACCTCGGGGGAGACCGGTTCACGCTCGATCACATAGCAATCGCGGCCCAGCACCTGCTCCTCGCCCTGCAGGGTCTGGCGATAATCGCTGACGCGGATCTTGTCCAGGTCGGCATAGGAATAGTCGCTGCCCATAAAGGAGCCGCGCTTGTCGGTAGTGGAGATACGCCGGGTCTGGCGGCTCACCGGCAGGTACATCCACTGGCTGTCCTCCTTGGCGAGCACCTCAGGGGGGTTCTCGATATGGAAGGCCACGCCGCGCACATCG
>JBFHPI010000128.1:0-8024 GCA_041592855.1 Pseudomonas sp. | reverse complement strand
GGAGGAGTATGCCAGCCTGCAACTGGCCGAAGGGGTCAAGGGCCTGGCCAAGGAAGGGCTGTGGCTGCGCAACTTCCTGCCGGCCTCCCATTCGACCATGCGTACCCTGCAGAGCATCATCTCCGGTTTGCCGGCCATCTTCAATCGTCTGGGTTATGACAGCCACTTCTTCTATGGTGGCTATCTGTCCTGGCACCGGGTCGGCAATTTTGCCGATGATCAGGGTTTTACCCATGTCCATGGGGGCGGGCATATGGAAAATCATGGTCGCCATAACGAGTGGGGCGTGGATGACCGCGGCCTGTTCGACTATATGCTTCAAACCCTGGACCCCGAGAAACCCTCGCTGTCGGTGGTGCTGTCCACCACCAATCACGCGCCCTATGACCTCAAGCTGCGTACAGAAGGTTTTCCGCTCAAGGCCTTCCCAGAGGAGATCGCAGCCCGGCTCAATCCCAAACTGGATGCTGGTAAATACCTGCGTCAACTCGGTCATTTCTGGTATGCCGATCGCGAGGTGACGCGCTTTGTCCGCGAGATGGCGGAACGCTTCCCCGATAGCCTGTTCGTGATCACCGGCGATCATTATGGTCGCGACCATGTGCTGGCCAATCCACCGCTGTACGACCGCAACTCGGTGCCTCTGGTGCTCTATGGGCCGGCTGTACTCAAAGGTCTCGAAGTTGATGAGCAGCGTCCCGGCGGGCAACTGGACCTGTTGGCGACGCTGGTGGAAATGGTGGCGCCGGCGGGTTTCGAATACCACCGCGTCGGCCAGGACCTGCTGGCCCCGGATCAAGCCGATGCCGTAGCCGTTGGCGATGACGTACTGATGACCCGGGACTTTATCCTGCACCGCAACGGTTCAAGCCAGCCACTGCCGGGCGGGCGAGAGCCCGATACCGGCGAGGTCGAGGCCCTGGCGCGGCGGCATGATCAGCACCAGGCGATTGGCTGGTGGCGCGTCAGGCATGGCGAGCAACTGCCTGCACAATAGCGATTGGCGCCCGGCTCCAGGGCGTCTGTCAGGGAGTGGTAGGGATGTATTACGGGGAACGTTTCAACGCCTGGACGCATCTGGTCGGGGCGCTTTTGGCCTGTGCTGGCGCAGTATGGCTGCTGGTGCTTGCCAGCCTTGAGGGCGAGTTGCTGAAGATCATCAGCGTGGCGATCTATGGCCTGACCCTGGTGCTGCTCTACAGCATCTCCACCCTCTACCACAGCCTGCAGGGCGCCGCGAAAGGGCTGATGCGCAAGCTCGATCACCTGTCGATCTATCTGTTGATTGCTGGCAGCTATACGCCGTTTTGCCTGGTGACCCTTGAGGGTGCCTGGGGCTGGACACTGTTTGGCATTGTCTGGGCGCTGGCAGTCATTGGTATGCTGCAGGAGATCCGGCCGCGCTCCGAGGCGCGGGTGCTGTCGATTGTGATCTATGCGGTGATGGGCTGGATTGTGCTGATTGCGGTCAAACCGCTGATTGCTGCGTTGGGTATGGCTGGGTTTGTCTGGCTGGCCGGCGGCGGGGTGCTGTACACGGTGGGCATCATCTTCTTTGCCTATGACAGCCGCTTCCGTCACTGGCATGGCATCTGGCACCTGTTCGTCATGGGTGGCAGCCTGATGCACTTTGTTGCGGTGCTGCGCTACGTCCTTTAACTGCTCTGCGGGTTATTCGACCCGTTGGTCGCCGGTATAGCTCAAGGTTGCCTTGCAGCGCCTGCAATAGTAGCGCCGCCCTTGATTAACCAGGGCATGGCGCTGGGCCGAGAAGGGGAACTCACCATCCTGGCAACTGCATCGGTAGATATAGTGATTGGCCGTGCGCCGTTGCACGGCATAACTGTGACAGCGGTTGGGCAATAGCTCGTAGACGCCACGCATGATCAGTTGCCATTCCTCGCCATGGGGCTGGATCTTCAGGCCGAACAGCTGGTGGGCTATCAGGTGCGCGACTTCGTGAGGGACGGTTTGCCTGAGGAAGTCGTCCCGGTTCTCCTGGTACAGCTGTGGGTTGAAGCGCAGCTTGTTTTCCGTCAGGTGAGCGACACCAGCTTTCTGCCCGCGTAACTTGAAGCTGACTTGCGGCCGAACAAAGCTGCGCTTGAAGAAACGTTCGGCTTGCTGGTAGCAGTCTTCTACGCGGCTTAAAAGTTGTTCGGGCATGGTGGTCAGCAGTCTGGAGTGTGCCCGCGATTATGCCCATCCCGCGCCTGTGCTTCAGCCCTGAAACGACGAAACCACCCGCAGGTGGTTTCGTTATCCTGTCATCCGCTTGTCAGCTGGTGTACACCGGGCCCACGCCGAAGCCCCAGAGAATCACCGAGCAGGCAATCATGGCCACCAGCACCACCAAGCCTACGGCCAGTACCGAGCTGGAGAACATAAAACCCTCATCCTCGGGAATGCTCATAAAAGTTGGGATGCCGACATAGAGCAGGTAAACGGTGTAACAGATGGCTGCCGTGCCCACTATCATGGCCAGCCACAGGTGTGGATAGAGTGCTGCCAGGCCACCGATAAACAGCGGGGTGGCGGTATAGGCGGCGAACACCACGCACTGGGTGAGGTTGGGGTTGGCGTCATAGGTGCGCGCCATCCAGTGGATAAAGGCGCCCATCACCGCCACGCCGGCGAGCATTGCCAGGTAGGTCATGATGGTCATTTGCAGTGCGCTGGCTTCGGTGAGCATGACCGGTGCTCGATCACCGATCGACCAGCCCACCTGAGTCGTGCCGATAAAGGCCGAGAGCGCGGGAATTGCTGCGAGAATCAAAACGTGGGTGAGATACATGTGGCTGATGGTTTCTTCTTCGCCACGAATTTCCTGCCATTCCTGATCGGGATGGGTGAAGAGCCCCCAAACGTGATGGATCATGCCAAACACCTCCTCTTGTTATAGCGGTCGCCCCCCAGCGCAGCGCCCGGTTCGCGTGTACAGCGTCACCGGGTGCGTGGCCGAACCTATGCGACCGTATGTCGCAGTATAGGCAAGGAATCCGGGCGTGGAGGAGGGTGGCCTTAGAGCAAATCGGACTCTGAAACCTATCCGTAATAGCGTTCCAGGATTTCCATAGCCTTGTTGATCGACTGCAGGCGCGCGGTGCTGCCGCCGCGATCGGGGTGGTGTTGGCTCACCAGCTGCCGGTAACGGTGCTTGATAGTGGCGAGATTGAGCGCTTGCGGCTGATCGGCCAACTCGAACAGTTCCAGCGCCGCGCGTTTTTCCTCGCCTCCCTGCATGCGGGTCCAGAAGCTGGCCAGCAGCTTCTCCACATCCCGCTCATCGGTATCGCGCAGGTGGTCGAGGTTCAGGTAGTAGTCACGCAGCGGGTCGTGTTCGCTTAACTCGGCACTACCCGCCTGGTAGGGCAGCAGTTGAATGCACAGGGGGCTGATCTGCAGATAGGCGCGCTGTTCGAGCCAGAGCCTGTCGCGCAACTGATAGAGGGCGTTGAACAGCAGGAAATGGGTGCGAAACAGGACCAGTTTGTCGGCCAGCGGCAAGTTGGGGATGTGGGTGCAGTGGCCGGCCTTGAGCTGCTGGATCAACTGATATTCGGCCAGCCCGGCAGGTGCCGCCTGGAGCAGCTGGTGCAGGTGGTCGGGTAGGTCCTGGCGTGGGTCGAATTCGTCGTTCATCGCCCGAGCCTAGCATTTTGCCGTGATTGGGGTGGGGTGCCTCGGGCTTTCTGCGTAAAATGTCGCGTTTTCCAGCAAGCGGATTCCAGCGCACCATGGGCACCCTTTCGGTCAACCAGAACAAACTGCTAAAACGCCTGCGCCGTCAGGCCGGCGAAGCCATTGCCGACTTCAATATGATCGAGGATGGCGACAAGGTCATGGTCTGTCTGTCCGGTGGCAAGGACAGCTACACCATGCTCGACGTGCTGCTCTATCTGCAGAAGGTGGCGCCGATCCAGTTCGAGATCGTCGCGGTGAACATGGACCAGAAGCAGCCCGGCTTTCCCGAGCATGTACTGCCGGCCTACCTGGAATCCATCGGTGTGCCCTACCACATCATCGAGAAGGACACCTATTCGGTGGTCAAGGAGAAGATCCCCGAGGGCAAGACCACCTGCTCACTGTGCTCGCGCCTGCGCCGCGGCACTCTGTACACCTATGCGGACGAGATCGGCGCGACCAAGATGGCCCTGGGGCATCACCGCGACGATATTCTGGAAACCTTCTTCCTCAATATGTTCTACGGCGGCACCCTCAAGGCCATGCCGCCCAAGCTGCTGTCCGATGACGGGCGCAATGTGGTGATTCGTCCGCTGGCCTATTGCAGCGAGGCCGATATCGAGGCTTACAGCCAGCTCAAGGCATTCCCCATCATCCCGTGCAACCTGTGTGGCTCCCAGGAGAACCTGCAGCGCCAGGTGGTCAAGGAAATGCTCCAGGAATGGGAGCGCAAGAGCCCCGGTCGTACCGAGATCATGTTCCGCGCGCTGCAGAACGTGGTGCCGTCGCAGCTGGCCGATGGCAAGCTGTTCGACTTCAAGAGCCTGAAAATCGACGACAGCGCCACTCCGCGCTTTGTTGATGTGATGAATCTGTAGAGGCGGCTAGCTTCAGGTTGCAAGCGACAAGGTAAAGGCGAGGGATGATGCGCGACTATAAATGGCTTAACGAATACTGCCTGAACCGCTTCGGCTCGGTCGCTGCGCTGGAGTCTATCCTGCCGCAGCCGCGCAGCGCCGCCGAGCTGCGCGCAATCAGCGATGACCGCTACCTGTCGCTGCTCAGCCTGCGGATCTTCCGCGCCGGCCTCAAGCACAGTCTGGTGGATGCCAAGTGGCCGGCCTTCGAGGAGGTGTTCTTTGGCTTCGATCCGGAAAAGGTGGTGCTCATGGGCGCCGAGCGCCTGGAGAAGCTGATGCAGGATGCCCGCATCATTCGGCACCTGGGCAAGCTCAAGAGTGTGCCGCGCAATGCCCAGTTCATTCTCGATGTGCAGAAGGAGAGGGGCAGTTTCGGCGCCCTGATCGCCGACTGGCCGGTGAGCGATATCGTCGGCCTGTGGAAATACCTGGCCAAACACGGTTGCCAGCTGGGCGGTCTTTCCGCGCCGCGTTTTCTGCGCATGGTCGGCAAGGATACCTTCGTACCCACCGACGATATGGTCGCCGCCCTCAAGGCTCAGCAGATCATCGACAAGGCGCCGACCAGCCTGAAAGAGCTGGCTGCGGTGCAGGCGGCGTTCAACCAGTGGCAAACCGAGAGTGGGCGGCCCCTGTGCCAGCTGTCGGTGATGCTGGCCCATACGGTCAATCACTAGGTGACGCTAATGGATGAAGCTATCAAGCAGGTCGCCAAGCGACTGCGGAAGGCCGAACGCATTCTGATCATCACGGGCGCCGGGTTGTCCGCCGATTCCGGTTTGCCGACCTACCGTGGGCTGGGTGGCCTGTACAACGGTCATACCGCCGAGGGTTTGCCGATCGAGGCGGCGCTGTCCGGGCCCATGTTGCAGCGTGACCCGGCGTTGTGCTGGAAATACCTGGCCGAACTGGGGCGCGCCTGCCTGGGCGCCCGGGCCAATGCCGGGCATTTCGCCATTGCCGAGTTGCAGCGGCGCAAGCCCGATTGCTGGCTGCTCACCCAGAATATCGATGGCTACCACCGTGCGGCCGGCAGCCCGATGGAGCGCGTGATCGAGATCCACGGCGAACTGGCGCCGCTGTATTGCCAGTCCTGCGGCGCAATCGATGATGAGCTGGCTGAACACCTTGACCGGCAGTTGCCGCCGCTGTGTCGGCAGTGCGGCGGGGTGTTGCGTCCGCCGGTGGTGCTGTTTGAGGAAATGCTGCCGGAACAGGCCATCGGCACACTCTATGATGAGGTGCGCAAAGGCTTTGAGGTGGTTGTCAGCATCGGCACCAGCGCCAGCTTCCCCTATATAGTCGAGCCCTTGCTGCGTACCCGTCAGGCAGGCGGTTTTACCGTGGAAATCAATCCCACCCATACCGATCTGAGCAGCAAGGTGGATGTCCATCTGCAGGGGCGGGCTTTAGATGTTTTGCCGAAACTACTGGGTCACATTTAGCGCCATAGAATTTGCAAATTGAAGTCATAGAAGGCATAGTCGCAACCTTGTAAATTTTTCGACACGGTCGTGCTTATGCGCAAACGCCTCGCACCCCTCGTGCCCTTCGCACTGCTTATGACGTTGGCCGCCTGCGCCAGTTATGAGCCGCAATCGCAGCCGGTTGCTGCGCTTGCCACTGAGCCATCCAGTCAACCCGTGGGTAGTCTGCACGCAGTTGACGATGCCGATGATGCCACGGTCGCCAGCCTGCTCGATGAGCAGGACTACGAGCTGCCCAACCTGGCTGACAGCATCCTTGATCACGGTCTGACCCTGGTGGGCACCCGTTATCGCTATGGCGGCAGCTCGGTCAAGTCCGGCTTCGATTGCAGCGGCTTTATTGGCTATCTGTTCAAGGAAGAACTGGGTCTGCAACTGCCGCGTTCCTCCCGTGACATGATCAATATCGATGCGCCCAAGGTGGCGCGCGACGAGCTGGAGCCGGGGGATCTGCTGTTCTTCAGCACCGGTGGGCGTAATCGGGTCAGTCACGCCGGCATCTATATGGGTGACAACCAGTTTATCCATTCATCCAGCAGCCGCAGCGGCGGAGTGCGGGTCGATAGCCTGGAGGATCGCTACTGGTCGCGCACCTTTATCGAGGCCAAGCGCGCCCTGGCTTTGGCGCCGAGCGAGTCGTCCACGGTTGAACGCTAAATTCTATTAAGCGCTGAAAGCCCATGGCCAAGGTCTATTTCGATAGATTTCAAGGTCATGGCGAATAAAGCTAAAGCTTGCACTGCAGTGTGCAAGCCGGCAGAGTAAAGGGCATTCTGGCTCAGGATGGCTCTGCCCATGACGGTTATCACCCGTTTCTCCCTGTTAGCGCTAGTGACTTTGCTCGCCGCCTGCAGCGGCCGTGCGCCACAACCGGAGGCGCCGCCGGTTCATTCATCGGCTCCTCTATTCAGTCCTGTAGCCAGCGATGTGCTGTTCCGTGCCCTGGGATTGGTGGGTACGCCTTATCGCTATGGCGGCAATACCCCCGATGGCGGTTTCGATTGCAGTGGCCTGATTGGCTATGTCTACCGTGATGCAGCCGGTATTAGCCTGCCGCGTTCAACGCGCGAGCTGATCAGTATGAGCAAGCCCACTGTGGGGCGCGATGCGCTGAAAAGTGGTGATCTGGTATTTTTTGCCACCAATGGCGGGCGCCAGGTCAGCCATGCCGGTATCTATGTGGGCGAGGGGCGTTTCGTGCATGCCCCCTCCAGTGGCGGTACGGTGCGCCTGGACAGCCTGAGCAACAGTTACTGGCAGCGCACCTATCTACAGGCCAAGCGGGTCATCCCAGCTGAGCTGGCAAGCAACCCCTGAGTGAAATGAGCAAATGAAAACGGCACCCGATGGGTGCCGTTTTCGTTGGGGCCTGTCGCTATGGGGGTTAGATGCCCAGCTTGTCGCGCAGGCTGTAGTACCAGGCACCCATGGCGCTGAAGGGAACCTGGAACAGGCGGCCACCCGGGAAGGGGTAGTGAGGCAGGGTGGCGAAGGCGTCAAAGCGTTCAGCCTGGCCGCGCAGCACTTCACCCAGCAGTTTGCCGGCCAGATGGGTATAGGTGACGCCGTGGCCGCTGCAGCCCTGGGAATAGTAGATATTGTCGCCGAGGCGGCCAACCTGGGGCAGGCGCGACAGGGTCAGCAGGAAGTTGCCGGTCCAGGCGTAGTCGATCTTCACATCCTTGAGCTGGGGGAAGGCCTTGAGCATTTTCGGGCGAATGATCGCCTCGATATTGGCCGGGTCCCGCGCGCCATACACCACGCCACCGCCGAAAATCAGGCGGTTATCACCGGACAGGCGATAGTAATCGAGCAGGTAGTTGCAGTCCTCAACGCAGTAGTCCTGGGGCAGTAGGCTGCGGGCCATTTCTTCGGACAGTGGCTCGGTAGTGATCACCTGGGTGCCGCAGGGCATGGACTTGGCCGAGAGCTC
>JBFHPI010000127.1:0-8079 GCA_041592855.1 Pseudomonas sp. | reverse complement strand
GCTTCCAGTTCCTGATCGGCCCAGTCGCTCTTGGGCCGGTACAGATAGACCAGGGCATGCTCGGCGTCGCTCAACTCATGGGGATGAAAAACCTCCCCGGAGGTGGCGCCGAAGAAGGCGCCGGGGGTCGAGCAACCGCCAAGCAAAAGGGCCGCCAGCACAAGGGAAGGGATCAGGGCGCGCATCAATGGGTCCTTGGGGATCTTGTGCGCCGAGCATAGCCGCACATGCCCCACCGCACACCCGACAAAAGTGCGGCTAACGCCAGCGATCGAGCAGATTAACCACCAGCCGGTCCAGCCAACCCCACAAGCGCTGCTGCACGCGCCGCAGTATGGGCCGGGCACGCCAGTCCTCCAGGGTGATGATCTGACTTTGAGCGAAGTCGGCGACAAAGCTACGCACCACGCTGGCGGTAAAGGCCGGATCGAGGGCTTCCAGATTGGCGTCCAGGTTGAAGCGCAGGTTCCAGTGATCGAAATTGCAGGAGCCGACGCTGACCCAGTCGTCCACCAGGACCATTTTCAGATGCAGAAAGCGGGGCTGGTACTCGAATATCTGCGCCCCGGCCCGCAACAGGCCTGGGTAATAGCGCTGCCCGGCAAAGCGCACTGGCGGATGGTCGGTATGCCGACCGCTCAGCAGCAGGCGCACCTCCACCCCGCGACTGGCGGCCTGACGCAGGGCCCGACGCACTGTCCAGGTCGGCAGAAAATAGGGGGTCGCCAGCCAGATACGCTGCTTGGCGCCCCGCAGGGCGCGAACCAGGGACAACAGGATATCGCGGTACTGGCTGGCATCGGCATAGGCCACCCGCCCCAGCCCTTGCCCCGCCGGCGGCATGCCCAGACGCTGCAACCCCAGGGGCAGGCTTGGGCGCCAGGCGATGCGCGCCCGGCTGGCCTGCCACTGGCGCTCGAACAGACGCTGCCAGTCCAGCACCAGCGGCCCGCTGCTTTCCACCATCACTTCATGCCACTGGCTGATAGCCTGCCCCGGGCGCCAGAATTCGTCCGTGGCGCCGGTACCGCCTACAAAGGCCCAGCGCTCATCCACCAGCAGCAGCTTGCGATGATCACGGTGAAAATTGCGCCAGCCCTGGCGCAGGCGTATCGGGTTGTACCATTGCAACTGCACCCCGGCCTGCATCAGGCGCAGACGATCAGTCGCCAGCAGGCCCTGGGCGCCATAGGCATCGAACAGGCAGCGCACCTGCACGCCGCGCCGCGCGGTGGCACACAGCACCTCGATCAGGGCACTGGCACAGGCACCGCTTTCCACCAGATAGAGCTCCAGGTCCACCTGACGACGGGCACCCGCCACTCGTTCAAGCATGCGCGGAAAGAACTGCGGGCCGTCGACCAGCAACTCGATGCGGTTGCCGCGACGCCAGGGAAAGACGTTATAGGCCATGGGCACTCAGGGGCAGATAAGGTGCCCTCACCTTAGTCATCTGATGGCGCCTTGCAAGCCCCTACGCGCGCTTAATCGGCCTGCAGCACGCAGCCACTGCGCGCATCCTGCCACACTGCCAGATGGGTGCGGCCCAGGGCCGAGGCGCTGACCCGTTTGCCCACGGCATCATCCTGCAAGTCGCTCAGCGGCACATACTGTTTCACATAGGCCCTGCAGTAGTCCGCCGGCTGCTCGCTGACATAGCGGCAGGAGCAGTATTCCTTGGCCGAGTAGGCGCTGACGATATCGGGGAAGGCCTGCAGGTGCTGGCGGTTGTGCCAGCCAAGAAGGATCAGCACCAGCAGGACGAGCAACAGCAGGCTGAGCCAGGGGCGGCGACGGATCATGGTTGCACCTCACCGGCAAAGGCCGCTTGCACCAGCTTGAGCAACTGGTTGTGCTGGAAGCTGCCATCGCGGTCATCGGCATAGCGCACGATCACCAGCTTTTCTCGCGGCAACACATACAGGCCCTGGCCCCAGTGACCGAGGGCGGCAAAGCTTTCCGGCGGGGCATCCGGCCAGGGCTTGGGCGCACCGGCTACCGCGGCGTTCAGCCACCAATGCCCACCGGGCACCGGCTCATGGGGTTTGCCGGCCACGGGCAGGTAGTTGGCAAAGGGCGTGCGATTGAACTCGACCCAGGCTGCGGGCAGCAGCTGGCGTTCGCCCCAGCGGCCATCGCGCTGCATCAGCAGACCGACGCGGGCCAGGTCGCGGGCCGTCATATAGGCATAGGACGAACCGACAAAGGTGCCGGCGCCATCGCGCTCCCACACCGCCGAGCGGATGCCCAGGGGCTCGAACAGGGCCGTCCACGGGTAGTCGGCATAGGCCTGCTCACCGACCATGGTTTTCAGCGCGGCGGCCAGCACATTGCTGTCGCCACTGGAGTAGCGAAAGCGCGCCCCTGGCGTCACGGCGGCCGGGTGCTGGGCAGTAAAGGCCGCCATATCGGCACGGCCGCGGGTATAGAGCATGGCCACCACCGAAGACTTCAGTGGTGCGTATTCATAGTCCTCCTGCCAGTCCAGGCCCGAGGCCCAGTTGAGCAGGTGCCCCACCTTGACCTGCGGGTGAGCGGCAAAGGGCGGGTAGAAGTCGGCCACCGGCTGATCCAGGCGCAGACGCCCTTCGCCATAGGCCACCCCCAGAGTGGTGGCCAGCAGGCTCTTGGCCATGGACCAGGTCAGGTGCGCGGTCGCCGCGTGAGTGGGGGCGGCGTAGCGCTCAAAGACAATCTCGCCATCGTGCACCACCAGCAGGGCATCGGTGCGCACGCCAGCGCGGCTGACCTCATCGCGCAGCGGGAAGGCATAGGCCTCAAGTGCCGCATGTGCCGGGCTGGCAGCCGGGCTACGGCTGGACCAGTCGGGAATCGGCCAGGACTCGGCCAGGGCCGGAAAGCTGCCCAGCACCAGTGGCAGTACCAGAACAAAGGGTTTGAGCAATGACATAGGGGCGCCCGTGCGACGTGACAAAGGCGGCACCCTAGCACGCCGACATGACGCTCAGTAGGGCCGTTTCGGCCGATCCCCGGGGGATTTCGGCGCGAAGGATCACTACTTGGGCAGGCTGTAGTCCTCGGGACCGAGCAGATCCAGGCCGCACTCCAGGTTTTCGATCCAGTAGAGGAAGGCGCTGATCATTTCCTGACCGACAAAGGGCCGGCCGTGCTGCGGCACGATCATCGCCACATCCATTTCGCGCACCATGGCCGCCCACAGCCGGCACACCTTGTTACTGGCCATGTAGCGGCGGTGAAAACCGAGCATGTGCGGCACGTGGCTGGCGAAGTCGCGCACCGGGGTGGCGTCGTCGACCAAGGAGGCGCCCATATCACCGGAGAACAGGATCTTGCTCACCGGGTCGTACAGCTGGAAGTTGCCCACCGAGTGCAGAAAGTGCGCCGGCACTGCCTTGAGCGTGCACTTGCCAAGGTTGAAGGACTGGCCGCGATCCGGCAGCGCGATAATCCGGTCGAAGGTGTTGATGCCACGGCTCAGGGCCAGGTAATTGGCGGTCAGGTGCGGCAGAAAGCGTGCCCACAGCTTGGAGCAGATCACCTTGGCACGGGTGTGCAGCAGCCACTTGTCCAGGGAGGCGATGATGTCAGGGTCCTGGTGCGAGGCGAAGATATAGGTCAGGTCCTGCACCGGAATATGCTTGGACAGCTCCAGCGACAGCGGCGTGTAGGTCAGGTCACCGCCCGGGTCGAGCAGCAGGTACTGCTCGTGGTCGGTGATCAGAAACTGGTTGGACTGCACCCCCTCGCCACTGACCAGGTCATCGAACATCAGGCATTGGTGGTGACCGTTATCAAACAGCACTATGGGTTCGCGGCGCATGAGGGGCTCTCTTCCGAAAGCCGGCGACTTTACTGCGCCAGGAGCGCGCGCTTACTGATCTGCATCAAGCCAGGCGCAGGTCGCCAGACGCCGACGACCTTAGTAACTAAAAGCCGCCAGGGCTTTATGCAGGCGCTTGCTGCGCGCACTGTTGGCAATCGCCAACAGGCCCTTGTCACGCTGCCAAAGCTGCGCCCAAGACTGTGGTCCTGCAGCAAAGGCAAGTTCCAGGTCACCGCGCAGGCTGTCGAACTGGGCGAACAGACCGGCCAGCAGCAGATGGCTACTCGGTGCACCAGGGCTTTGCCGGGCCACTTCGGCGCAGCCCGCCAGCAGGCCGAGCAGGCGCAATTGCAGGGTCTCGGGCCAGGCACACTCCTGTCCCACCCCGTATAGCCAGGCACTAAAGGCAGCGAGCACATGACAGTCCTCGATGCTGCGAAAGGGTTTGACGTAGTCATCCCAGCCATCGCCGGCCAGGCGTTCGCAATGGGCCCCTTGCAGGTGCAGGCGGGCATGGCCGATATCCGGCATCAACGGCAGCGCCGGCAAGGGCTCCACCCGTACCCCCGGGTCGCCATTGCGCACCACACACAGCGCCAGGCTCGGCGCGGCGCCCTCTGCCTCCGCGCGGGCCGCCACCAGCAGCCAGTCGGCGGCCTCGGCGGCGGTGACGAAATCCTTGCGGCCTTCAAGGTTTAGGCCGGCAATGCGGGTGGCCATATCCGCCGGGCGAGTGCTCTTGTTCTCGGTCACGCACAGGGCGCCCAGGCTCCAGGGCGCCGCCGGCCAGAGGGCGCGCAACGCGGCCTGGTAGCCGGCGAGAAAGGCCAGCCCCGGGGTGGCGGCCAGGCGCCCGCCGAGCAGGGCCAATTCAAAGGGCGCGGCCTGGACCAGCGGCTCCAGCAGGCTGGCGTACCAACTTTCCAGATCCGTGACGGGCAGGCGTGATTGCGGACGCAAGAATCGTTGCCAGGGCATAGGGGCTCCTTGGGGCGGGGTCGTGGCGACTGTCATACAAGCATCACCAAAATTTCACAGGGGTGACATTGCCGTTACCTAGCCTGAGCTTGCCCAACAAGATCGACCGGCTGCAAGACAAAACGCCGGCTTAATCGGCCAAGTGTCAGGTGCAAGACGCCTGAATGGAGAGAACGGCATGACCCAGATGGCAATCACCCGCGACCGCAGTACCCCACGCCGCCTGCAGGCCGAGCGCCTGTATGGCGCCAGCGCTCTGCGCGAGGCCCAGGCGCTGCGCTTTCGCGTGTTCAGCGCCGAGTTCGACGCCAAGCTCAAGGGCGCCGAACAGGGTTTGGACATGGATGACTACGACCTGCACTGCCGGCATATCGGCGTGCGTGATCTCAATAGCGGCGAGCTGGTGGCCACCACCCGCCTGCTCGACCACAGCGCGGCGGCGGACCTGGGGCGCTTCTACAGCGAAGAGGAATTCCGCCTGCACGGCCTGGCCGGCCTCGAAGGCCCGGTGCTGGAAATCGGCCGCACCTGCGTGGATGCCGCCTACCGCAACGGCGCCACCATCGCCGTGCTCTGGGCCGAACTGGCCGAGGTGCTCAATGAAGGCGGCTACCGCTACCTGATGGGTTGCGCCAGCATTCCCATGCAGGATGGCGGTATTCAGGCCCAGGCCATCATGCAGCGTCTGCGCGAGCGCTACCTGTGCACCGAGCACCTGCGCGCCGAGCCAAAGACACCGCTGCCGGCCCTGGATATCCCGGGCAATGTGATCGCCGAAATGCCGCCGCTGCTCAAGGCCTATATGCGCCTGGGCGCCAAGGTCTGTGGCGAGCCGTGCTGGGACCAGGACTTCCAGGTGGCCGACGTGTTTATCCTGCTCAAGCGCGACGAACTCTGCCCGCGCTATGCCCGCCACTTCAAGGCCGCCGTCTGATTGCAGTTGCGTATGGCTGACGCTGTCCGTAGGGTGCGCCATTTGCCTGATAGCCCGACGTTGCCCACGGAGAGGCCGATGAAAAAACTGCGTTTATATCTGCGTCTGCTGCGCCTGCTGGCGGTGATCAGCCTGGGCGCACTGCTGGCCACCGGCGTGACCCTGCTGGAGCGCCTGGTGCGGCATGACCTGATGCCCACCCGCCAGCGCCTGACCCGCTGGTTCCTTGCGCGCCTGGCCGGGGCTCTGCCGTTTCGTCTGCAGGTGCAGGGCGAGCTGCCGCGTCAGCCCATGCTGTGGGTCAGCAATCACGTGTCCTGGACCGATATCCCCCTGCTCGGCATGCTCACCCCGCTGTCGTTTCTGTCCAAGGCCGAGGTGCGCACCTGGCCGGTGGCCGGCTGGCTGGCACACAAGGCCGGCACCCTGTTTATCCGCCGCGGCTCGGGCGACAGCGGCCTGGTCGGCCAGCAGCTCAATCGTCATCTGCAGCGTGGCCGTCATCTGCTGATCTTTCCCGAAGGCACCACCACCGACGGCCTGGGCCTGCGCACCTTCCACGGTCGTTTGCTCAGCAGCGCCATCGACAGCGGCGTGCCGGTGCAGCCGGTGGCGATCCGTTACCTGCGTGACGGCCTGCCCTGCAGCGTAGCGCCCTTTGTCGGCGACGACGACATGCTCAGCCACCTGCTGCGCCTGCTGGCCAGCGACCTGGGCGAGGTGCAGATCCAGCTGCTGGCGCCCATCGGCAGCCGCGAACTGAACCGCAATGCCCTGGCCCGCCAGGCTCAGCAGGCCATCGGCCAGGCCCTCTTTGGCGAGGATCAGGCAACCGAGCAGGGACAGGCCGCCTAATCGCCCAGCCTTTTGCGCTCCTGGGCCGCAAAGGCCTGCAGTTCAGGGTAGAAGGCGTGAAAGTCCTCCAGTAGCGGCTGATACAGCCGCTCCAGCTCATCCATCGCCCCGGCCAGGCCCTCGGGCCGCGACAGGCGTCGTTGCAAGCCCGCCACCACCTGTTCCAGCACGGCAAAATCGCAGTAGCTGCCGAGCCAGTCCTGCGCGGCCATGCGTGGCGCGATCAGGGCCAGGCGCCCGGGCAGTTGCGGCTCGGCGGCAAGGAGTCGATAGACCCGCCCGGTAAAATGCGGCAGCGGTTCACTGGCGTAATCAGCCCAGTGCCGGGCCAGGCAGTGATCGAAGAACACATCCAGCAGCATGCCGCTGTAGCGCCGCCGCTCGGCGGGAAAGCGCGCGCGGGCCTGGGCCTGCAGTGGATGGCTGTCGGTAAAGGCATCGATGCGCCGATGCAGGCGGATAGCCGCCTCGATCTCGGCCGCAAACTGCCCCTGCAGGCGGCCTTTGACAAAGTCGCCATACAGGCTGCCAAGCAACTGCGCCGGGGCATCGCCCCCCAGATGAAGATGGGCCAGGTAGTTCATTAATCAGCTCATTCGATGATCACTATCGCGGCAAACGATCTGCTTCTCGAACGGCGCCGCGCTATGGTTCGCAGCACCACGATAGTTCCTTTTCCAGGCAGATGGAGCCCCTAATGAGCACGCTTTTTGACCCTATCCAGATCGGTGACCTGCACTTGAACAACCGCATCATCATGGCGCCGCTGACCCGTTGCCGGGCCGACGCCGGGCGGGTACCCAATGCCCTGATGGCCGAGTATTACGTACAGCGCGCCAGTGCCGGGTTGATCATCAGCGAAGCCACCGCCGTGACACCGATGGGCGTCGGCTACCCGGACACCCCTGGTATCTGGTCCGCCGAGCAGGTGCGCGGCTGGCGCAATATCACCCAGGCCGTACACGCGGCCGGCGGCAAGATGGTGCTGCAACTCTGGCATGTCGGGCGCATCTCCGACCCCATTTATCTGAACGGTGAGCGGCCGGTGGCGCCGAGCGCCATCCAGCCCGCCGGCCATGTCAGCCTGGTGCGCCCGCTCAAGGCATTCGTCACCCCGCGCGCCCTGGAAACCGAAGAAGTCGCCGATATCGTCGAGGCCTACCGCCAGGGTGCGGAAAACGCCAAGGCGGCCGGCTTTGACGGTGTCGAGATCCACGGTGCCAACGGCTATCTGCTCGACCAGTTTCTGCAGAGCAGCACCAATCAACGCAGCGACCGCTATGGAGGCAGCCTGGAAAACCGTGCGCGCCTGCTGCTGGAGGTGACTGATGCGGCCATCGAGGTCTGGGGGGCCGGCCGGGTCGGCGTCCACCTGGCCCCCCGTGCCGATGCCCACGATATGGGCGACGCCGATCGCGCCGAGACCTTCACCTATGTCGCTCGGGAGCTGGGCAAGCGCGGTATCGCCTTTATCTGCGCCCGCGAACACGAGGCCGAGGACAGCCTG